>DASUZB010000296.1:0-11655 GCA_036377075.1 Actinomycetes bacterium
GCCCCCAGCGTGATCCCGTAGATGTTCACGGCCTGGCAGAGGTTCTCCCGCTGCGGGACGAAGCGACAGTAGTAGCAGGTCCCGCACGACAGCGTGGTGCCGACCGCGACCGCGTCGCCGGGGCGGAGGTCCTGGCCGTACACGTCACGAGCGGGAAAGTCCGGACCCCAGCCCTCCAGCACCCCGGAGAACTCATGCCCCATGACCAGCGGCATCGGAACCGTCAGGTGCCCGCTGTACATGTGCGGGTCGGTACCGCACACCCCGCAGTGGGTCGGGCGCAGCACGGCGCCGTCGCGCGACGGTGCCGACTCCGGGAAGCTGGTGACCTCGAGCGTGCCCGGAGCGGTCAGCACCGCCGCGCGGATCATGTCCCGGCGAGCAGGCGCTCCCTAGGAATCGGCCACGGGGGGCGCCGCCATCTCCTGTGCTGGGGCCGCCACCCGGCCTCGCATCCCGACCAGGTAGACGCCTCCGGCGACCACGATGCCGACCAGCCAGGACAGGTCGGCGCCGTTGAGCAGGTTCTTGGACACGAAGCCCTGGAGGGGCGCCACCAGGCCGAACTCGACCAGCCAGCCGGCGACGAGCCCCGTGATGAAGGCACCGATCCCGACCCAGTTGACGTCCCCGTAGACGCTTCGCTCGGGCTCCGCATAGAGCTGGTCGACGTCGATCCGCTGCCGCTTGAGCAGGTAGAAGTCGGCCAGCACCACCCCCGCCCAGGGCGACATCCACAGGATCAGCCCGACCATCCAGTTGTCGAAGGTCTGGGCGAACGAGGGCGCGCGCAGGAAGTAGAGGGTGACGGCGTAGCCGACGGCGCCCGCCAGCAGCCCGAGCGCGAACCGGGAGGCGCGGATGCCGGCGCTGGCCGCGGCCAGCGCCGAGGAGTAGACGTTGAGGATGTTGGTGGCGATCGGCCCGTGCAGCACCAACAGCATGACCAGCACGGCGACGAAGCCACCGAATACCGACGTCACCAGCCTCGCCGGGTCGGTGGTCTGGCTGACGCTGGCGATGCTCGCGCCAAGGATCGCCAGCCACACCGTGGGGACGAACAGTCCGACGTAGCTGTACCAGAACACCGACCTCGAGGAGATCCGCCTGGGCACGAAGCGGGAGTAGTCGGACGCCCACGTCACCCAGGAGATCCCCCAGCCCACGCCGATGGCGGTGACGAGCCCGGTGATCGAGGAGAAGTGCGCGGCCCCGGTCAGCTTGGTCGTCAGGCCCCAGTCGACGACGCCGGCGCGGGACCAGGCCAGGATGCTCATGAGCACCAGGATCGCCGCCGTGACCGGCACGGTGTACTTCTCGAAGGTGCGGATCAGGTAGAAGCCGTACACCCCGATGCCGACCTGGAGGACCATGATGATGGTCACGACGATGAACTTGACCCCGAAGGTGTCCTTGACGCCGAAATGGCCGAGGATCGCCACGGCGAGGATCACCGGGAAGTAGGTGTTGACCCCGATCCAGCCCATCGTCATCAGGAACTGTATCCACGACGACAGGTAGCCGCCCCGCCGGCCGAACGCCGAGCGGGACAGGACCATCTGGTTCACGCCCGTCTTGTGGCCCATGACCGTCATCGCCGCGAAGATCCCGCAGCCGACGAGGTTGCCGAGGACCACGATCAGGATGGTCTCGACCAGGCCGAGGCCGAGGACGATCCCGAGGGCGCCCAGGATCCAGTTGATCGGGGCGATGTTGGCCCCGGCCCAGATCCACATCTGCTGGATGCCGGTGGAATCCTTGTCCTGCTCTGGGATCGGCTCGATGCTGTGTGCGTCGAGGCGGATCTCCGACGTCTTCGCTTCTGCCATGTCCCCACCGGCCTTTCCCTCGAGCCGCGGGATGCTCCACCCTGCTTGGTAGCTAACGGCTTGTCGTCCGCCGGGCGCAAGAGGCCGGGTGTGCAATCCTCCACCAATGTTGGGCGGAGGATTTGTCAATTGTTGTGGGTGCGGCCGGGGGCCGACGCCGGCTCCAGGCAGGGGTCGACGTGCTCGACCGGGCGCGGTGGGGCGTCGGCGCTGTCGAGGTCGAGGAGGTCGTGGGGGTTGCGGCCGATCATGGTGAGGACGTCCTGCTCGCTCACGCCCTTCTCGAACACGGTCTGGGCGAACACGCGCAGGGCCTCCGACGGCATCGGGTTGTGCCGCTGTCCCGTGTCGGACACCAGCAGGCAGCGCGAGGCGCCGACCCGCCTGACCGCCGCGACGATCTTCTCGGGGGCGGCATACTGCCAGGCAGGCGAGATGGTGCAGTAGCCGAACTCCGGCATGGCGCCGAGGCGGGCGACCTCCTCGACGGTGTCGAGGTCGAGGTTGGGCACCCTGAAGAACGGGTGGGTGACGACGATCTTCTCGACGCCGACGTCGCGCGCCTCCCTGACCAGCGTGACGATCTCGGCGGGCGACAGGTGGCAGGTGCCGAGGATCGCCTGGTGCTCGGCCACCAGGGCGAGCACCTCCTTGACCAGGGGCTTGAGCCGACCGTCGGCGTCGGTAACCCAGATGCCCTCTGCCTGCCGGCGGCCGCCCTGCTGCGCGTCGTAGCCGCCGGTGCCGCCGTGGACCTGCGCGTGGTAGCCGGCGTCGACCGTCGGCATCCACACCTCCTTGCCGCCGAGCCGCAGCGCCGCCTCCACGGCGGCGGGGTTGATGCCGCCCACATAGGAGTTGAGGACCACCCCACCGAACACGCGGATGCCGGGCACCATCCGCTGGACCAGGTACGCGCGGGACACGGTGCTCTCGTGGTGGCACTTGAGCACCAGCGCCTCCATGCCGGCGTCCCGTGCCGCCATGGCGATGTCGATGTCGTCGGCGAGCCGGGGGAACAGGTCGGGGTAGGGGTGGCAGTGCAGGTCGACGGCGCCGTCGAGGCCGATCAGCGGTCCGCCGTAGGGGTGCGTGGTCATCTCAGGAACCTCCCACGATCCGATGGTAGGCCTCCGGGTCGGTGGCGCCCTCGGTGCACACCAGCAGGACGCGGGTCCCCGCCCCGAGGCCGAGGGCATTTCGCAGCCTGCCGGCCGCCCGGCCCCCCGTCGCCTCGGCGAGGCCGGCGAGGGACGCCGCGCCGGTCTCGCCGGCGACGATGCCGGCCGCGGCGAGGTCGCGCATGGCCTGGCGCGCGCGTTCGTCGGCGACCGCCACTACGGCGTCCAGGCCCGATCGCAGCAACGGCCAGGCCACCAGCGACGGCGTGCCGCAGTTGAGCCCGGCCATGATCGAGTCGTGGGGGCCGGGGACGGTGACGATCCGGCCGGCCTGCAGCGACCGCAGCACGCAGGCGGCCGCGAGCGGCTCGACGCCCAGCAGGCGGGGTGGCCGCCGGAGTCCCCGCCGGTGCCAGTGCCGCACGGCGGCGGCCGCCAGCCCGCCCACGCCGACCGGAATGACGACCACGTCCGGCGCCTGCTCGCCGCGGGCGGCGAGCTGGGCGTCGACCTCCCAGAAGATGGTGGCGTAGCCCTCAACGACCCAGGCGGGGACCTGCTCGTAGCCGGGCCAGCCGACGTCCTGGATCGCCAGGCAGCGGTCTCCGGCGGTGGCGGCGGCGCTGGCGACCGCGCGGTCGTAGTCGCCGTCGACCACGGTGACCCGGGCGCCCTCGGCTTCGATGGCGGCGATCCGCGCGGTCGCGGTGCCCTTCGGCACGTAGACGTCGGCGTCCAGGCCGAGCAGGGCCGCCATGCGGGCGACCGCCCGACCGTGGTTGCCGTCGGTGGCGGTGGCGAGGGTGAGCGGCCGCAGCGGCGAGAGCGTCTGGCGGAGCTCGTCGAGGCTCGCCCACGGCTCCGGGTCCCGTCCGAGCCGCGCGGCCAGCGCCCGGTAGGCGGCCCAGCTGGCGCCGAGCATCTTGAACGCGGGCAGCCCCAGCCGGGAGGACTCGTCCTTGACCCACATCCGCTCGACGCCGTTGGCCGTGGCGAGGGCGGGCGCGTCCGCGAGCGGCGTGGCCATGTAGCCGGGCAGGCGCCGGTGCAGGCCGAGCGGCGCCCGCGGCGGCGCCGTGACGGCGGCCGTGCGCGCCGCCGGGTTGAGGAAGACCTCGCCGGCCTGCAGCTTGGGCGCGGTGCTCACCGGGCGTCACCACCTCCGGCGTCGATCGCGGCGAGCAGGCGCTCGGCGGTGATCGGCAGCTGGGTGACCCGCACGCCGGTGGCCGCCGTCACCGCGTTGGCGATGGTCGCCGCCGGGTTGCCGATGGTCGGTTCGCCGATCCCCCTGGCCCCGAATGGGCCCTTGCCCTCGCCGCTCTCGACGATGATCGCCTGCACGTCGGGCAGGTCGGCCGAGTTGGGCATGAGGTAGCTGGCCAGCAGGGTGGACATGGTCTGGCCCTCCTCCACGACGACCTCCTCGCTGAGGGCGTAGCCGAGACCCTGGTAGGCGCCGCCCTGGATCTGCCCCACCACCCGTAGCGGGTTGATCGCCCGGCCGACGTCGTGGGCGGCGGCGTACCGGAGCACCCGTAGCTCCCCGGTCTCCATGTCGACCTCGACGTCGGCGGCGTGGGCCCCGAAGGTGTAGTCGGGGAAGCTCGCGCCCTGGCCGCTTGCCGGGTCGAAGGTGCCCGTCTCGGCGTGCCAGGTGCCGAGGTGTGCGGTGGGCACGCCGCGCCGCTGGCAGGCCGCGGCAAGCTCGGCCAGGCGGACGCTGTGGCCGCCGTCGCCGCCGCGCTCCCGCACGATCCCGTCCTCGAAGGCAAGGTCACCGGGGTCGGCGCCGAGCAGCTCGGCGGCGACCGGCAGGAGCCCGGCGCGCAGGGTCCGGGCCGCGGCGAGCACCGCGTTGCCGGACATGTAGAGCTGTCGGGTGGCGAAGGTCCCGCCGGCCGGGGGCGTGAGCTGGGAGTCGCCGATGTGGACGCCGACCTCCCACAGGGGCACGCCGAGCACCTCGGAGGCGATCTGCGCGAGCGAGGCGGCCTGGCCGGCGCCGAGGTCGGTGACGCCGCTGCGCAGCAGCAGGCTGCCGTCCGCCTCCAGGCTGATCCAGCAGGCCGCCCGGTCCCGAAACCAGACGGTGCGGCCGTAGGGTTGCATGTTGACGGCGAAGCCGCGGCCGACATGCCGACCCGGCCCGCTGGGACGCGCCGGCTCGCCCAGCGCCTCGAGCGCCCGTCGCAGGCATTCGCCGGCCGCCACCGCGGTGTCGAGCCGCTCGCCGGTCGGGATCGTGTCACCCTTGGCGAGGAAGTTGCGCTCGCGCACCACCTGCGGGGGCAGGCCAAGCCGTGCGGCAACCCGGTCCATCTGCTGCTCGTACCCGAAGGTGACCTGCATCGCGCCGAACCCGCGGAAGGCGCTGGTGGGGGCGTTGTTGGTGAACACGGCGCGAGCGTGGTGGCGCACGTTGGGCACGCGGTACGGCCCCGACGCGGTCACGCACGCGGCGAACAGCACCCGTGGGCTCAGGTATGGGTACGCGCCGGCGTCGCCGATGATGTCGACGTCCTGGGCGACGATGGTGCCGTCACGCCGCACGCCGGTGCGGTAGCGCATGACGAATGGGTGGCGCTTGGTGCTGGCCATGATCGAGTCCTGGCGCTCCCACACCATCCTGACCGGTCGGCGGGTGCGCCAGACCAGCAGCGCCAGGTAGGGCTCGACGGTCATGTCCTCCTTGCCGCCGAACCCGCCACCCATGTAGGTGCTGATCACCCGGACCCTGCTGGTGGGCAGGGCGAGGATGGTGGCGATGGTGGCGGCGTGCTCGACCACCTGGGTGGCGACCCGCAGGGTGACCACCCCGGAGGTGTCGATCCAGCCGACGCCGGCCTCCGGCTCCAGGTAGGCGTGCTCCACCCGCTGGGTGCGGTACTCGCCCTCGACCACGAGGTCGGCCGCCGCGAGCGCTGCCTCCACCTCACCGCGGGCGATCGTCCAGCTCACCAGGACGTTGCCCTCGTCGTGGACGAGCGGCGCGCCCGGTTCCAAGGCGCGCTCGGGGTCGAAGACGCCCGCCAGGTCCTCGTACTCGACGTCGACCAGCTCGGCGGCCTCCGCGGCGATCTGCGGGCTGACGGCGGCGACGAGGGCGATCGGCTCGCCCTGGTAGCGCACCCGGTCGGCGGCGAGCACCGGCATGGCGACGGCCAGCTCGCCGAGCCCGCCGGTGGCGCGCTCGACCACCTGGTTCCACGGCACGTCTGCGGCCGTGAGCACCGCCACGACGCCCGGGAGCGCCCGCGCGGCCGAGGTGTCCATGGCGGCGATCCTGGCCGACGCCACCTCGCCCCGCACGACGCTGCCGTGGAGCATGCCGGGCAGCTGCCAGTCGGCCGCGTACAGCAGCGACCCGGAGACCTTGTCGACGAAGTCGTGGTGCGCCGGGCTCTGCCCGACGACCCGGAACGCCTCCTGGCGGGCCGGGGCCTCGGTGTCAGTCATGGCCACCGGTCCCCTCCGCCGCGGCCGCGGCGTGTTCCTCGACCGCGTCCAGGATCTTGGTGTAGCCGGTGCAGCGACACAGGTTACCGACCAGCTCCCGGCGGATCCGCTCCCGGCTCGGCCGTGGGTCGCGCTGCAGCAGCGCCCAGGCGGTGAGCAGCATGCCGGGCGTGCAGAAGCCGCACTGCGCCGCCCCGTTGCGCAGGAAGCACGCCTGCAGCGGGTGGAGCTCGCCGTCCGCGGACAGGCCGCGAACGGTCAGCAGCGAGTGGCCGTCGGCCTGCACCGCGAGCAGCAGGCAGGCGCTGACCGGCTCGCCGTCGAGCAGGACCGTGCAGGTGCCGCATACCCCCTCACCGCAGCCGTAGCGGACCTCGTGGTGGCCGAGGACGTCCCGGAGCACGTCGAGGAGGCTGTCGTGCGGGAACACCCATGCCTCTCGCTGTTCGCCGTTGACCGTGAATGTCATGGGCAGCTTGGCGGGGCCGCTCACGGCGCCGATCCCCCGTCGCCGCGTGCCCGCGCCGCCGCCTCGGCCAGTGCCCGCCGGCCGAGGACCGCGGCGAGGTGCCGCCGGTATGGGCCGGAGGCGTGGACGTCGTCGTCGGGGTGGAGCATGGCGGCCGCCCGCTCCGCCACCCGTTGGAGCAGCGCCTCCTCGGGCGCCGCGCCGAGCAGGTCGGCGAGCACCTCCGCCGGGACGGGCCAGGGACGCTCGGCCACGCCGCCGAACGCGACCGAACCGGCCGCGACCGTCCCGTCGTCGTCCAGCTCCACCACGGCCGCCACGCCGACCATCATCCAATCCGAGCTGCGGCGGCTCATCTCCAGGAACGACCAGCCGCTGTGCGGCCCGAGGGTGGGGACGCGCACCTCGGCGACGACCTCGTCGGGCTCCAGCGTGGTGGTCAGGTACGACACCAGCAGGTCGCCGACTGCCACGTCGCGGGCGCCATCGGGCCCCCGCGCGGTGACTTCCGCGCCCAGCGCGACCGCCACGCAGGGCAGCTCGGCGGCCGGGTCGGCGTGGGCGAGGCTGCCGCCGATGGTGCCGCGCGTTCGGGTGCGGACGTTGCCGACCTGCGCTGCCGCCTCGGCCAGGATCGGGCAGCGCCGCCGCACCACGTCGGACTCTTCGATGGCGTGGTGCCGGGTGAGTGCGGGTAGGCGCAGGTACCCGCCGTGGTCCTCGATCGGGCCGGCGCCGACCGGGTTGATGTCGACCAGCCACGCCGGCCGGGCCAACCTGAGGTTGAGCATCGAGACCAGGCTCTGGCCGCCGGCGATGACCTTGGCGTCCTCGCCCCGGCGTTGCAGCGCTTTGGCGGCCTCCTCGAAGGAGGACACGCGCTGGTAGCCGAACGGGGCCGCGACCATCGCTCACCCGCCCCGGCCCGCCGGGGCGGCGTCCAGGAGCGCGAGCACCGCGGCGATGGCCGCCTGGTTGCTGGTGACCACGGGGCGGCCCAGGCGTCGCTCCAGCTCCGGCAGGGCCGAGTAGGCCGGGAAGTTGGTGCACGACACGAACGCCAGGTCGATGGGGAGCCCGTGCAGCGTCCGCTCGGCGAAGTCGCAGATCCGCGCCGCCGGGACCCTGGCGATCTCGAAGTTATCGGCGATCCCCAGTCCGTCGATCCTCGCCACCTCCACGCCGTCGGCCTCGAGGCTCTCCCTGATCGGGCGGTTGAGCGCGTCCACATACGGCGTGACCACCCCGACGCGCCGGGCGCCGTGGCCGACGATCGCCTGCCTGACCGCGGCGATCACGCTGACGGTGGGCACCCCGGACAGCTCGCTGATGCGGGCGCACAACTCGGCGTCGTAGTGGTTGCCTCGCAGTGCCCCCGCGCTGGTGCAGCCGAAGACGATCAGGTCGGGCCGGGCGGTGGCGAGGTCGCGCGCGGCAGGGAGCGCGTGCTCATCGAGCATGCGGCTCTCGCCCTCCGGCGTGGTGTCCTCCAGGTACATGCGCGCGGTGTGCAGCGTCGCACCGGGCGGCAGGGCGGCCCAGAGGTCCGGCTCCATCACGGTGTTCGAGGACGGGACGAGCAGCCCGACCCGCCGCCCGCGTTCGATGGTTCTCATGGGCTGCTCCTCACTCCTCCGCCGCGGCACCGGCGTCCAGCTCTCGCAGGATCTCCAGGTCGGTCGTTGCCGGCGGCTCCAGCTCGTACACCTCCGGATGGACGAGCAGGTCGAAGCCGGTGTGAGCGCGGACGTCGTTCACGGTGACGCCGGGCTGCAGGCCGCGCACGCGCATCCGCCTGCTCCCGGGCTCGAAGTCGAGCAGGGCCAGGTCGGTGACGACGGTGCTCGGTCCCTCGGAGACCAGGCCGGCCTTGTCGCGGGCGTCCCCGCCGTCGAGGTGGCCCGGGCTGGTCACGAAGTCGACCCGCTCGACGAAGCGGCGCGGCTCGTGGGCGGTGACCACCAGCACCTCGTTGCAGAGCGAGGCGATGTCGTTGGCGCCGCCCGTGCCGGGCAGGCGGACGCGCGGCCGCCCGACCGGGCCGATGAAGCTGGTGTTTATGTTGCCGTGCGCGTCGATCTGAGCGGCGCCGAGGAAGCCGTAGTGGAGGAAGCCGCGTTGCGCCAGCAGGAAGACGTCGGTGATGGGCGTGAGCATGGTCGCGTGCCGCGCGGCGCGCATCTCGTTGGTGGAGATCGGCAGCCTGCCCGCCAGCATGTGCGGGCCGATGATGCCGCCCTCCAGGACGATGGTGAGGTCGGGCGCGTGGCGCCGCTTGGCCAGCACCGAGGCGAGCAGCGGCACGCCCACCCCGGCGAACACCGCCCGGTGGTCCCGCAGCAGGCGGCTGGCCGAGACCGTCATCAGCTCCTGCGGCGTCCAGCTCACCGCGCCATCAGCTCCGCGGCGCGCGCCCGCTGGCCCCGCAACCGCGACGTGCCGAAGCTGGCCAGGAACGCGGCGAAGTCGGGATGCCGGTGGACGTGGCGGTCCAGATAGGCGGAGACGGCGCCGAGGCCGTCGCGCCTGACCGCGACGGCGTACTCGTCGAAGTGCGCGAAGTCCGCTTCGTAGCGGCCGTAGCACTCGTGCGGAAAGGCCCCCATCGGCGCCTCCACCACCGCGTCCACCAGCAGGTGCGGGAGCACGGTGGCGTCGGGCCGGGCGGCGATGCGCTCCGCCTCGACCACCTCCTCGGTGCTCACGATCACCGTGCGGGCCGCCGCCGCCATGTCCGCGTCCATGTGGGTGTAGCCGTCGATCTGGGCGTTGCCGAAGCGGTCGGCGCGGTGCACGTGCACCAGGGCGACGTCCGGGTTCAGCGCCGGGACCAGCAGGACCTTCTCCCCGGTGAAGGGGCAGGTCAGCTCGTGGGTGTCGACGAGCCCGGCGAGGTCGGAGCCGAGCATCGTCAGGGTGGGCAGGAACGGGACGCCCATGGCGCCGGCCTTGTAGCGCAACCCGAGCGCAAGGTGGCTCCACTCCTCGTAGGTCGCCAGCCCCCCCTCGACCAGCTCGCGTACGACCCGCGAGATGCCCCACGGCAGGCCGATCCCGACCCAGCTCGTCACGATCCCGTCGGCCATGCCGC
Source organism: Actinomycetes bacterium (assembly GCA_036377075.1). Taxonomy (GTDB): domain Bacteria; phylum Actinomycetota; class CALGFH01; order CALGFH01; family CALGFH01; genus DASUZB01. The sequence goes on from DASUZB010000296.1 coordinate 9,970, forward strand.
CGACCAGGAACAGCTCAGCCTCGTAGCAGGTGAGCGGGCGGGAGAGGGTGAGGCCGGCGCGGCCCTGGCGCAGCAGCTCGAACAGCAGCGCCATGGGCGTGCGGGAGTACAGCGTGCCGCCGATGGCCACGTGGTTACCGTCGCGGACCAGCCGCACGGCGGCCTCGGCGGGTAGCAGCTTGTCGGCCGGCACGTGCGGCTTGCGCCCGAGCTCTTCGCGGAGCCGCCTGGCGGGGAGGGGCGCCGTCACGCCGGCTTCCCGGTGGAGGGGTCCGGGGAACCCCAGGGGGGTGCCTCGGAGGCCAGGGCCCGGCGTGGCCGCAATGCCGGCAGCACCTCGGCGGCGATCCGCTCGACCTGGTCGAGGGCGTAGTCGCAGGGAACCAGGACGATGTGCTCCTCGCCGGCCGCCACGTGCTCGGCGAGCTGCTCGGCGCACTGCTCCGGCGTGCCGCGGATGGCGCTGCCGGGCGTGGACTCGCTCCACTCGGCGACGTCGAAGTACTCGGCGACGAACGCCCGCGCGCGCCGGTCGGCGTCTTCGTAGGAGGTCGACACGCAGATCGGCAGCTGGGCCACGTTGGTGAGCGAGTCGGGGTCGCGACCCGCCTCGGCGGCGTGGTCGCGGATCCTCGCCCACGCCGAGCGGAAGCTCTGGGCGCGGTAGAAGTATGTCAGCCAGCCGTCGCCCATGGTCGCCACCCGCCGCAGGACCCGGTCGACATAGCCCCCGATGAGCACCTGCGGGCGCGGGTGGCTGGCCGGCGGCGGCAGCATCACCACCCCCCGCAGGTCGAGCTCGTCCCAGACGCCGCTGACCTCGGGCTCGCGCCACAGCCGATCGAGGATCTCGAGGTTCCGCTCGAAGAGCCGACCACGCGCCCGGTAGGGGACGCCGCAGGCCTGGAACTCCCGCTCGTACCAGCCCGCGGCCACGCCGAGGGAGAGCCGCCCTCCCGACAGCAGGTCCACGGTGGCGGCCTCCTTGGCGAGGACCACGGGGTTGCGGAGCGGCAGCACCAGCACGCCCGTGCCGAGCGTCACCGTGGAGGTCCGGGTGGCCAGCGCGGCCAGGGTGGTCAACGCCTCCAGGAACGGGAAGGGTCGCCGGTTTCCGAGGAACAGGTGGTCCCACACCCACAGCGAACGGTAGCCGAGCGACTCGGCCGCGCTGGCGTAGGCGAGGATCCGCTGACCGCTCGGGCGCCTGCTCGCTGGGGTGAAGTTCTCGACCGCGAGGCCAAACTCGACGGGCATGTGGGTGCGTCCCTCAGGCATGAATTTTGGCACCACTATCGTGGCCGAGGCGCTGCCAGTATCATCAGATATTTACGAGACGAATTATCGTTGTGAGGGGTATCGGGGAGATGGTAGTGGCGCCACCCGAACGAAGGCACTGGCAGATCTCGCCGAAGCTCGCCCCCGTCACTTGTCGACTCTTGTCGTGTAGATCCGCCCTTCGTCCCGTTAGCGTTGATCGTCAGGCCCGGGTTGCGCAGGCGGCTGGCCTCGGACAACCGTCGGCTGTTATGGTGACGAATCGATACCGTCCCGCCGCCAGGGTGTTCCGGGAATTCTTGGGGAGGCGTCGAGCTGGCCGCTCCCAGCGATGCCGTCAGGCCCGCCGTCGACGAACGCCCCCAGGCGGCCTCGGGGGCGCTGCCGAGGGGGCCGTCCATCGGCGAG
>DASUZB010000297.1:0-29016 GCA_036377075.1 Actinomycetes bacterium
TGCGCGCCGCCCCGGCGAAGAAGCGGATCTGGTCCACCATGGGCGGCAGCTCCTCGTCCATGGTGAGCTGGAAGGGCTTGCCGGTGTTCTCGACCTCCAGCCGCACCAGCTCCTCGCCGCGCTCCTCCAGGGCGTCGGCCAACTTGGCGAGGGCGCGGCTGCGCTCGGCCGGGGTGGCGTCGCGCCAGCGCTCGAAGCCGCGGGCGGCGGCCTGGCAGGCCGCCTCGACGTCGGCCGCACCGGACAGCGGCGCCTCGGCGAAGCCCTCGCCGGTGGACGGGTTGACCAGCGTGGAGGTGCGGCCGTCGGCCGCGTCGGCGTGCTCACCGTCGATGAAGTTCTGCAGCCTGCGCATGTCCCCCTCCTGTGCAAGTCGATCGGGCGGGGCGGTCAGCTCCGCTGGCGGCGGGCGAGCAGGGTGTTGGTCACGGCGAGGGTCACGCCGCCCAGGAAGATCAGCGTGCCCATCACGTTCACCTGGGGCGGGACGCCGATCCGGGTGGCGCCGTACACCCACAGGGGGAAGGTGATCGTCTGGCCGTTGTTGAAGCTGGTGATGACGTAGTCGTCGATCGACAGCGCGAAGGCGAGCAGCGCCCCGGCCAGGATGCCGGGGAACAGCAGCGGCAGGGTGACCTTGCGGAAGGTCGTCCACGGGTCGGCGCCGAGGTCCTGGGCGGCCTCCTCCAGCGCCGGGTCGAGCCCGATCACCCGCGCCCGCACGGTGATGGCCACGAAGGCGAGGCTGAACATCACGTGGGCGATCAGGATCGTCAGGTAGCCGCGGGCCACCTGCAGGGTGATGAACAGCGACAGCAGCGAGGTGCCGAGCACCAGCTCCGGCGCCGAGATGGCGGCGAAGATGACCAGGTCGTAGAGGCCCTTGCCGCGGAAGCGGTAGCGGCCGAGGGCGATCCCGACCAAGGTCCCCAGCACGGTCGCGACGATCGTGGACAGCACCGCGATGGAGAGCGAGTTGCGCAGCGCGGTGGTCAGGTCGGGGATGGCGAACAGGTCCTGGTACCAGCGGATGGTGAAGCCCTGCCAGCGCAGGTTCAGCTTGCCCTTGGTGTCGTTGAACCCGAAGACGATCATCACCAGGATCGGCAGGCTGAAGTAGAGGATCATCAGCCAGGTGTAGGCGGGCAGCAGCAGCCGGGTCCAGCGGCGGCGGCCACCGCTCGGCGAGGCGGGGGCGGCCTCGGGAGGGGCCTCACGGGTGGCCAGGGTGGTCACAGCTGGCTCACCTCCAGGACCTGCTCGGTGCCGAGCGTGCGGGCGTAGGCGAAGATGCCGACCAGCAGCGCGGCCATCAGCATGAACGACATCGCCGAGGCGACCGGGTACTCGTTGTAGGTCAGGTACTGGGTCTGGATGATGTTGCCGATCATGGTCGTCTGGGTGCCGCCGAGGATGCCGTTGTTGACGAAGTCCGAGGTGACCGGCACGAAGGTGATCAGCACCCCGGCGAACACCCCCGGCAGCGACAGCGGGAAGACCACCCGCCGGAACGCCTGCGCGCGGCTGGCGTAGAGGTCGTAGGCGGCCTCGACCAGGCTCGGCTCGACCCGCTCCAGGGCGACGTACAGCGGCAGGACCATGAACGGCAGGTAGTTGTAGGTGAGCCCGCCGATCACCGCGGTGGAGGTGGCCAGGACGTGGAAGTCGTGGGGGAGCAGCCCCGCGTCCTTCAGCGGCCCGAGCACGATCCCCTCGTCGGCCAGGATGAACTTCCACGAGGCGGTGCGGATCACGAACGAGACGAAGAACGGCAGCAGGATCAGGAACAGGTAGGTCGACTTGCGCCTGCCGCCGTAGAACGCGATCCAGTAGGCCATCGGGTAGGCGAGCACCAGCGAGATCAGCGTCACGATCAGGCCGTACACGATCGAGCGGACGAACTGGGTGTGGAAGTTGGTCCAGGAATCGGAGTAGTTGGCCCAGTGCCAGGTGAGCCGGAAGCCCTCCTCCACGTTGCCCGACTGCAGCGACAGCGACAGCATCACCAGAATCGGGATCACGAAGAAGATCGCGAGCCACAGGCCGCCCGGCAGCCCCAGCAGGTAGGGGGTGAGCCTGGCCCGCCCGCCGCGCGCGCTCATCGCCCTACGCCTGGATGATCGGCTGGAATATGCGGTTCCAGACGCGCTCCTCGGTGGGGTTGAGCACCCGGTACCGCTTGGTCTTGGCGAGGTCCGCGTCGGTCGGGAACACCAGCGGGCTCTGGACGAGGTCCTCGAGGGCCTTCTTGTCCTCGCCGGACGCGCTCGTCGCCTTGGTCTGGAGCACCTGCTTCGCCGCGGGGACCGGGGTGATGTAGTCGATGTTCTCCGCCAGCGTCGCGGCCACGTCCGGCGCGTACACGTAGTTCATGTAGGTGATCGCGTCCACCGGGTGCTTGGCGTTCTTGGGGATGCACATGTTGTCCTGCCACAGCAGGGCGCCCTGCTCCGGGACCACGAACTTGATGTCGGGCGAGCCGGAGACGTTGAGCTGGTAGATGTCGCCCGAGTAGGCCATGGAGATCCAGACGTTGCCGGAGCTGAGCCCCTCGGCCTCGCCGGCGTTGTCGACGAAGCTGCGCAACTGCGGCTTGAGCTGCTTCATCCGCTCCGCGGCCCGCCGCCAGTCGGCCTCCTTCGAGGTCTCCGGGTCGATGCCGAGGCCGACCATGACGAAGTTCGGGAAGTCCAGCGAGTCGCCGAACATGGTGATCTTGCCCTTGAACTTCGGGTCGAACAGGTCGTCGAAGCTGGTGATCTCGCGCTTGGTCAGCTTCGGGTTGTAGGCCAGCGCGGTGAGGCCGGCCTGCCACGCCACCGTGTACCTGTTGCCCGGGTCGAAGGTCGGGTTCTTGTACTTGGCACCGGCGTTCTTGTCCCAGTCCGGCAGCTTGGAGTGGTCGAGCTCGACCAGGAACCCCTGGCGGATCAGCTTCTCGAGCGGCCCGCCGTTGGTGATCACCATCAGGTCCCAGCCGGTGTCCTGGCCGGCCTTGAGGGACGGGGTGATCTTGCCAAGGAACGAGTCGTTGTCCTGGATGACCTCCTTGTAGTTCACCCTGATGCCGGTCTTCTTGGTGAACTCGTCGAGGCTCGGGTGCCTGGTCTTGCCGCCCACCTTCTCGACGTCGATGTACAGCGGCCAGTTGGCGAAGTTCAGGACGCCTGCCTGGGTCTTGCCCTCCCAGAAGCCGGGCGCCTGGGTCGACTTGGTCTTGTCGGTGCCGCTCACGCCGCACGCGGCGAGCAGGGCCGAGGCCCCGGCCAGGCCGGCGCCCCGCAGGGCCCCCCGCCGGCTGATGCGCTGCTGGGTCAGTCCGCGCAGCAGCGCGGGGTCGAGGGATCGGTCGTTCACAGTTGTGCCTCCTCCTTGGAGCTGGAGCCGAGCACGTAGGAGTGCTCCGGCGCCCACACCAGCCAGAGCTCGCCACCCTGGGCGGTCTGGACCTCGGGGTCCGAGGTCGCGTTCTGACGGAAGACCGTCACCTCTGCCCCGCCGGTTACGGTCAGGTTGTAGCTGGTCGAGGTGCCCAGGTAGACGACCTCGCTGAGGCGGCCGCGGACGCGGGAGAGGCCGTCCGGGACGGCGGCGGCCGCGTCGGAGTCGAGCAGGGAGATCTTCTCCGGCCGCACGGCGATGTCGACCTCGGCGCCCTCGCGGGCGACCGGCCCGGCCGGGAGGAGCACCCGCTCGTCCGGGCCGAGCTCGACCACGCAGAGCTCCCCCACCTCGCGGTCGACCCTGCCGGTGAAGATGTTGGAGGTGCCGATGAACCCGGCGACGAACTTGGTCGCCGGGTGCTCGTACAGCTCGCGCGGGGCGCCGAGCTGCTCGATGCGGCCCTGGTCCATCACCGCCAGGCGGTCCGACATGGTCAGGGCCTCGCCCTGGTCGTGGGTGACGTACACGAAGGTGATGCCGACCTCGCGCTGGATGCGCTTGAGCTCGAGCTGCATGGCCTGGCGCAGCTTGAGGTCGAGGGCACCGAGGGGCTCGTCGAGCAGCAGCGCCCTCGGGTGGTTGACCAGCGCCCGCGCCAGGGCGACCCGCTGCTGCTGGCCGCCGGAGAGCTGCGTCGGCCGGCGGTGCTCCCTGCCGCCGAGCTCCACCAGGTCGAGCATCTCGCCGACGCGGCGCTTGATCTCGCCGCTCGGGACCTTCTTGCGGCGCAGGCCGAAGGCGACGTTGTCGAACACGTCCATGTGGGGGAACAGGGCGTAGTTCTGGAACACCATGTTGACGTCGCGGCGGTAGGGCGGCACGCCGACGACGTCGCGGCCGTGGAGCAGGATGCGGCCACCGGTCGGTTCCTCGAACCCGGCGATCATCCGCAGGGTGGTGGTCTTGCCGCAGCCGGACGGGCCGAGCAGGGAGAAGAACTCGCCCTCGGCGATCGACAGGTCCACCTGCTCGACCGCGGCGACGTCGCCCGACCCCGCCGGGAAGTGCTTGACCACCTGTTGGAGCTGAATCGCGGGCAGCTCGCCGCCCTCACCGGCCGGGGGACGACCCTCGTCCGGCCGTAGCCTGGCCTCTACCATCTGCCCTCACAAAGGTCGTCGGGCCGCCGCGGATCCGCTACGCCTGCGGCGCGCGGCGCCACGCGCTCAGGCAACCTCGGCCCGCGGCCGGCGATCCCACCCTCCCCGACTGCGCGGACCGGCCGGCACCGGCGCCACGTCCAAACCCACCAATTGCTGGCCGACCGCGCCCCAGCCGGTGAGCACGCACTATACGATCGAACAGGCTGTTGGGCACGCTACCACCGGAAGCAGTGCCGTCTATGGACGATCCGGGCGGCCGGGCAGCGGTCCCTTGGACGGATCGGCGCCCAAACTTCGCCTATCCGTCCAGTTCGGCCTGCCGCAGCGCCGGCATCAGCATGCCCATCAGCGTCATCGCGTCGGGCGGCGGGTTGGAGAGGTCCCGCACCCAGCGGAAGGAACCGGTGAGCACGCGACTCGGCGGGGCGAGCACGAAGCGCCCGCGCCCGCGCCACCACACCCGCGCCCCCGACCCCGGCAGGCTGGCGAACGCCTGGCGCAGGTCGCGGTCGTCGACCCGCGAGGGCGCGCAGTAGAGGTGCCAGCGCCCGGTGCCGGTGCGGGCCACCGGGCCGAGGGCCGCGCCGGAGCGCATCAGCTCGTCGCCCTGCGGCTCGTCCACGTCGAGCACGTCGAGCAGCACGCCGGTCGCCAGGCCGACGTTGGCCTGCGGGTAGCGTCGCCACCAGCGCCGCACCTGGCGTGGGTCGGCGCTGGCACGGGCCACGTCGCCCGGCAGGAGCGGGTGCCGCGCCGGGTTGGAGCAGGAGGGGTAGCCACAGGAGCACGACGGCCCCGCCCAGTGGCCGCCGCCGCGGTCGCTGGTCGGCCAGTGGCACGGCAGCACCGGCAGGCCCCGCTCGGCGTACCAGACGGCCGCCTCGAGCGGGCTCGGCTCGCGCCAGGTGACCGCGTGGAACAGCGTTCGGCGGCGCCGGTCGGGCGCTCGATCCGCCCCCGGCCAGGGTCGAGACCCCTTCCATCGCCGCAACGCCACGCTTCGCTCCTTTACAGAAACGGTCGGTGGGCCTGCGCCGCTTCGTGCGCTGGCTTCCCCCGTCGCTCCGTCGTCGCCTGCGGCTCCTCCGTCGCTCCTCCGTCCAGCCAGCGCGCGGCTCCGGCCCACCTCCCTAACCCCAGTGCCAGGGGCTCCTCCGTCGCTCCTCGGTCAGTCCAGCGCGCGGCTCCGGCCCACCTCCCTGAACCTGCGCGCGCCTGCCAGCAGAGCCAGCATGCCCGAGCGCACTAACGATCCACTCATATCATGGCAAGCATCTCATCGGGGCAGCTCGCCGTGCTCAGCGGGTGGTGGCCGACCTGCGGCCGGCGAGGACCTGCTCGGCCTGCAGGGCGAGCCAGAACTCCACCCGGTCGCCGGCGGCGTCGAGGTCGCGGCCGGTCAGCTCGGCGACCCGGCGGATGCGGTAGCGCAGGGTGTGGCGGTGCACGCCGAGCGCCCGCGCGGCCGACTCCCAGTTGCCGTTGCGCTCGAGGAAGGTCCGCAGGCTGGCCACCAGGTCGCCGTGCTGGCGGCGGTCGTAGGCGCGCAGGGGCGCCAGCAGCCCGCGCGAGAAGGCGTCGAGCGCCGCGTCCTGCTGCAGGGCCAGCAGCAGGCGGTGGCTGCCGAGGTCCTCGATGCAGGCCACCAGGCGGTCGACCCCGGCGGCGGGCGCGGCGTCGAGGGCGAAGCGGGCCTCCTGGTAGGCGCGGCGCGGGTCGCGCGCGCCGGCCTCGGGGGCGCCGACGCCGAAGCGTGCGGCCATGCCCCGTACGCGCGCCGCCTCGGCCACCGCCTCGGCGGCCGGGCGGGCCTCGCCGGGCTCGGCCACCTCGAACAGGGCGACCACCGCACGGTCGTGGATGCTGCACACGTAGGGAGCAAGCCGGCGCGAGAGCCGGTCCTCCACCAGCCGCCCCAGCGCCTCCACCCCCTCGCCGTCCTCCCGGTCGTCCGGGTCGGGCCTGCCGACCAGGGCGGCGATCGCGGGCGAGGCACCGAGGCCGAGGAAGCGCAGGCGCCTGGCGATCTCGTCGCCGGACAGCTCGCCGCCGAGCAGCGCGTCGAGGAAGTCGCCCACCAGGCGCCGCTCCGTCTGCGCCACCGCCTGGGCCTTGGCGAGCTCCAGGGCGATCGCGGTGGCGAGGTGGTGGCTGACCACCTGGTGGAAGGGCTCGGCACGGCCTTCGCGGGCGATCACCAGGAAGGCCCGCGGCGCCCCGCCGACGCCGATCGGCAGCAGCGAGCGGCTTCCGTCCTGGCCGGAGAGGCTGGCCGAGAAGTCGCCCTCCTCCGGCCGCAGCGCCTGCACCTCCTCCCAGGCCGCGCCCTCGTCGAGCAGCCGGGCGGCATCGGGCGAGCTGGCCACCACCTCGCCGTGCAGGTCGAACAGGAGCGCGGCGGCGCCGGTCATGCGCGCGTACGCGCCCAGCAGGGCGTCCAGCCCCGCCTGGTCGACCAGCAGGCGCGACAGGGTCTGCTGCACCGTGCCGGCGCGCTGCAGCAGCACGAACTGCTCGTTGATCAGCCGCGAGAACAGCGCCTCGGTGATGGCGATGAAGGGCACCTCGAAGGGGACCTCGAAGACCGGGAAGCCGGCGGCGTCGCCCGCCGCCACCACCGGTTCGGGGGTCTTCTCGAAGGCGAACCCGAGGCCGAGGCCGAGGCCGGCGAGCTTCGCCTCGGCCAGCTTGTCGACGAAGGCGGCCTGCGCCCGCGCGTCGGTGCCGAGGCCGAGGCCGGTGGTCAGCAGGATCTCGCCGCCCCGCAGCCAGCGGGTCGGGTCGGGCAGCTCGGAGACGTGCGCCCAGCGGATCGGACGGTCGAGGCCGTCCCCGCCGGCGACCAGGCGCAGCGACAGCTCCTCGATCCCGAGCAGGTCGGCGACGGTCGTGGTCACGTGCCCTCCCCGCAGCTCCCCCGAGTGGCATTACTGTACACAGCCGGCCGGCTGCTGCCAGCCCCTGAGCGCCGCTTCGTACAACTGGTGCCAATTCGTACAAGCATGGACGGTGGGCTTGGACGCCCGGGCTCTTCACCGGTTTCGGCGCTGCTGCCACGCTTCGGCGCACGGTCGGAGGGAGGGGGATGCGCGCACTCGTGCTCGGCGGTGCCGGCGCCATGGGTCGCTGGACGGTCCGTGACCTCACCGAGTCGGTCGGTGTGGACGAGGTGTGCGTGGCCGACGTGGACGGCCCCCGCGCGATGGAGACGGCCGGCTGGGCGGCGGCGCGCGCCGGCAGTACCGGCACCGCGCAGGTCTGGGGCACCGCCCTGGACGCCGGCGACCCCGATCCGCTGCGGCGCGCCTTCGAGCCGGTCGACGTGGTCGTGAACTGCGCCTTCCACGCCACCAACGTGCCGGTGATGGAGGCGTGTGCCGACACTGGCACCCACTACGTGGACCTCGGCGGGCTGTTCCACACGACCCGCAGGCAGCTCACGTTGCACGACCGCTTCGCCGCGGCGGGCTCGTGCGCGGTGGTCGGCATGGGCGCCAGCCCCGGCACCACCAACGTGATGGCGGCGCTGGCAGCGCGCGAGCTGGACACGGTCGAGTCGGTCGAGATCCGCCTCGGCATCGCCGACTTCGCCGGGCAGGACGCGCCGCTGCCCCTGCCCTACGCCGCGTCCACCCTGCTGGACGAGTTCACCATGCCGGCGATGGTCTGGCGCGGCGGGCGCTGGAACGCCGTGCCCGCCATGAGCGAGCAGGAGGAGCTCGAGTTCCCGGCACCGGTCGGGCGGGTGCGGGTGGGCCACACGCTCCACTCGGAGGTCGCCACCCTGCCGCGCTTCCTGGCCGACCGCGGGGTGGAGTCGGTGTCGTTCAAGGTCGGCTTCCCGCCGGACTTCATGGAGCGCATGAACCTGCTGGTCGGCCTCGGCCTGACCGGCACCGAGCCGGTCGACCTGGCGGGCGGCAAGGTGATCCCGCGGGAGTTGCTGCTGCACCTGCTCACCGTCGGGCAGGAGCGGCCGGGACCCGAGGCCAAGGTGGACGACGCCGAGGCGATCCGGGTCCGGGTCGGTGGGCGACGGGCCGGGACGTCGGGAGCCCCGGCCCTCGCCCCCGTCACCTCGCGCCGCGTCGAGGTGCTGGCCGAGTGCATGGTCCGCCCCCACCCGACCTGGGGCGCCGGCGCCGGTCAGCTCGACACCGGCGTGCCGCCGAGCATCGTCGCCCAGTTCCTGGCCGGCGGGGTGATCCAGCAGCGGGGCGTGTTCGCCCCCGAGAGCGTCGTCCCGCCGGAGCCGTACTTCGCCGAGCTGGCCCGCCGTTTCATGGAGGTGTCGCTGGTCACCCGCACGATGATGACGGGGTGACCGCGCTCGAGAGGAGCTCACCGTGACCCTGCCACAGGCTCGCAGACTGGACGGCGAGGTACCCGGGCCGGCAAGCCGGGCGCTCGACGAGCGCCGGCGCCGGGCCGTCCCGCGGGGCGTCGGCACCATGACGCCCGTCTACGCCGCGGCCGCCCACGGCGCCGTGATCGAGGACGTGGACGGCAACCGCTTCATCGACTTCACCGGCGGGCTCGGCGTGCTCAACGCCGGCCACACCCCGCCGTCGGTGGTCGCGGCGCTCAAGCAACAGGTCGACCGTTACCTGCACTCCTGCCAGCACGCGCTGATGAACGAGCCGTACGTGGCGGTGGCCGAGGCGCTCAACCGCATCACCCCGGGGGACTACGACAAGCGCAGCTTCCTGGTGAACTCGGGCGCGGAGGCGACCGAGAACGTGGTCAAGATCGCCCGGGCGGCGACCGGCCGGCCCGGGGTGGTGGTGTTCGACAACGCCTTCCACGGGCGCACCCTGCTGGCCCTGGCGATGACCGGCAAGGTCACCCCGTACAAGCAGGGCTACCACCCGTTCCCAAGCGAGGTCCACCGGGTCCCCTACGCCTACTGCTACCGCTGCCCCTTCGGGCTCGACTACCCGTCGTGCGGCATCGCCTGCGCCGACTACGTCGAGAACCAGCTCAAGGTGCACATCGGGCCGCAGAACGCGGCCGCCGTGCTGGTCGAGCCGGTGCAGGGCGAGGGCGGCTTCATCGCCCCGCCGCCGGGCTGGCTGGAACGCATCGCCCAGATCTGCCGCGACCTCGGCATCCCCTTGGTCGCCGACGAGGTGCAGAGCGGCTTCGGCCGCACCGGCACGCTCTACGCGACCGAGCAGCACCCGGGCGTCGAACCGGACTTCACCCTCTCGGCCAAGTCGCTCGCCTCCGGCCTGCCGCTCGGGGCGGTGACCGGCCGGGCGGAGCTGATGGAGGCGCCCGGGCCGGGCGGGCTCGGCGGCACCTACGGCGGCAACCCGCTCGCCTGCGTGGCGGCGCTCGCCACCATCGAGATGTTCGAGCAGGGCGACCTGCTGGAGCGGTCCAAGCGCATGGGAGCCGTGCTCGGCCGCCGCCTCGGCGAGATGGGCGAGCGCCACCGCATCGTGGGCGAGGTCCGTGGGCTCGGCGCGATGATGGCGCTCGAGCTGGTCACCGACCGCAAGACCAAGGAGCCGGCCAAGGACGCCACCAACCAGGTGCTGGCCGAGACCGCCCGCAACGGCGTGCTGACCCTCAAGGCCGGCATCCACGACAACGTCGTGCGGATCCTCGCCCCGCTGGTGATGGAGGACGCCATGCTCGAAGAGGGCCTCGACGTGCTCGACCAGGCCCTCGCCGTGGCGGACCGGGCCAACCAGGCGTAGCCGCACGAGGCTGAGGATATCCCCCGACCCGGCAACCGGGGGACGGGCGGTCGAAGGGGCACCGACCGCAAGCCGGGTCCGGGGATATCCTTGCCACCGTCCGCCGGCGGGGGCCTCCGGTGTGCCGGACGCTGCAACGAAGCAGCAGCCCAAGGAGTTCGTGCATGAGGACCGCGATGTGGGTGGCCGGGGCGGAGGTCGGCGGCACGGGGGCGCCGCTGGCGGTACGGAACCCGGCCACCGAGGAGACCCTGGCCGAGGTCCCTTCGGCCTCCCCCGAGCAGGTCGACGGCGCGGTCGAGGCGGCGGCGGGAGCGGCCCACGACTGGCGCCGGCTGCCGGCCGGCGAGCGCGGTGAGCTGCTCCACGGCGTGGCGGCCTGGCTGACGTCCCACACCGCGGAGCTGGCCCAGCTCCTCACCCGGGAAGGCGGCAAGCCGTACGTCGAGAACCGCGACGAGGTCGGCTGGACCGCCAACGCCTTCACCTACTACGCCGAGCTGGGCCGGCACGAGCGCGGGCGGGTGATCCCGTCGGTCGAGGAGGGCCAGCTCTCGCTGGTGCTCAAGGAGCCCGTCGGCGTGGTGGCCGCGATCGTCCCCTGGAACTACCCCTTGCTCCTGCTCGCCTGGAAGCTGGCGCCGGCGCTGGCGGCGGGCAACACCGTGGTGGTCAAGCCTTCCCCGTACACCCCGCTGTCCACGCTGGCCATGGCGGAGGCCTTCGCCGACTTCCCCGCGGGGGTGGTCAACCTGGTCACCGGCGGCGCCGAGGTGGGCGAGGCGCTGGTCGTCCACCCCGGCACCGACCTGGTGGCGTTCACCGGGTCGGTGGCCACCGGCCAGCGCATCGGCGCGCTCTGCGCCGAGCGGGTCAAGCGCACCCACCTGGAGCTTGGCGGCAAGGACGCCTTCATCGTCTGCGACGACGTCGACCTGGAGGTCGCCGTGCCCGGCGCGGCCTGGGCCGCCTACCTGAACGCCGGGCAGGTGTGCACCTCGGCCGAGCGCTTCTACGTCCTCGAGCCGGTGTTCGACGAGTTCGTCGACCGGTTGGTCGAGGAGACGGGCAAGCTCCGCCTGGGCGACCCGCTGGCCGAGACCACCGACGTCGGCCCGATGGTCGCCGAGGTCCAGCGGGCCAAGGTGGAGCGCCAGCTCGACGAGGCCCGCCGCGACGGCGCCAGGGTGCTGGCCGGTGGCGACCGCGGTGGCTTCGAGCGGGGTTGGTTCCTCGCCCCGACGGTGGTGGTCGAGGTGGACGACGGCATGGAGCTGATGCGCACCGAGACGTTCGGCCCGGTCGCCCCGGTCGCCCGGGTGGGCTCGCTGGACGAGGCCATCGCCAGGGCCAACGCCCTCCCCTACGGGCTCGGCGCCAACGTCTACACCAAGCGGATGGACAACGTGCTGCGCTGCATGGAGGAGCTGCAGGCGGGGACGGTCTGGTTCAACGACCCGCTGACCGACAACGACGCCGGGCCGTTCGGCGGGATGAAGATGTCGGGCAACAGCCGCGAGCTGGGCGTCGAGGGGCTGGAGGCGTTCCGCGAGACGAAGCACGTGCACCTGGACGGCCGCGGCAACCGCAAGCCATGGTGGTACCCGTACGGTCCCGGCGGCTACCAGTAGGCGGGCGACGCTCGGGCCGCTCGGCGGTGCCGGGCGGACCGGTCGACATGACCGGTTCGGCGAGCGGGCGAGGATGCGAGACAATACCAGCCAGGTTGATAGTAGGAGGGTGATGCGACACGGCCGCGCGCCGTACCGTCACCACCTGCTGCCAGACTGCACCAACGGGGTCCGCCCCCCACACGCGAAAGCGTGGCGACCACTTGGAGCGTTGGAACGAGACGGCGATGGGCCCGGCTCGCCCGCCACCGGAGGGCGTGGCCGATCCAGGCGTGCCGCCTGACCCGTACGACAACGGCGCGCCCGAAGCCCGGCGGCGACGACGCCGCTCCGAAGATTCCTGGTCTGACGACGCCGCCACCTCCTGGCCGGAGATGATCGCCGAGGACGGGTCCGCCGGCGGTCCCCGCACCGGCGGGTGGACCCAGCAGCCCGGCGCTCCCCCGCAGGACGGGTGGACCCAACAGCCTGACGATCCCCCTACTGGCGGGTGGGCCCAGCAGCCCGGCGGGCCTCCTCCCGACGGCCAAACCGCTGCCTGGCCTGGCGCCCCCGATCCATACCCGCAAGGTGCCGCCGGCTTCCCTTGGGCCAACGGGTCGGGCCGTGACCGGGCGGAGCTGCCCCGGCTACCCCGCGCCAACGGCCGGCTCGGACTGCCGGCACCGGCGAACGGGTCCGCCACCACGCGACCCGATCACCCGGGCGCACCCTGGACCAACGGGTCCACGCCCGACCCGTCCCAGCCCCCAGGCACCACTTGGGCGGACGGACCGCCCAGCGGCCAGTGGACCACCCCGGGCGCACCCTGGACCAACGGGTCCGCGAACGGCCAAGCGGCGGCTCCGCCGGCCGGCCTGGCGGGCGAGCCGGGGCATGGCTCGGCGCTGCCCCCGACGGCCGACCCAGGTGCTCGATGGGATCAGGAGCCCGCCATCTCCCAAACGGCAGCGGACTCCGACCAGCCCTGGACGCTGCCCCCGGGCACGGCGCCGGCCGACCACAGCGACACCGCTGCCCCGGCCGGACCGCCGCAGCCGTGGGTAAGCATGCCCCTGGCCTGGGTGGACGAGCCGACCGCACCGGGAGCGCCCGACCTCTACGCCTCCTGGCCGGGGATGCCGGGCGCGCGCCAGGCCGCCAACGGCGAGCAGCAGGCGGCGGAGTCTCGGGAGGCGCCGCACCGCGCCGGCGGCACGCGGCCCCGGGATCCAGCCGAGGCGCCTGGGCAGGCGGGCTGGGGAGGATCCTCGCCCGGCACCACGGCGCCAGCCGACCCACCGGACCCGTCCATCGCGCCCTGGAACACGCCAAAGCCGCCTGGCCGGCGGCAGCCCAACCCCGCCATGCCCCCAGACCCCCGGACCGACCCCGGCCGCGCGCCGAACCCAGCCATGCCGACCTGGGACCAAGGGACCGACCCGGGCCGCGCGCCGAACCGCGCCATGCCCCCGGACCTCGGGACCGACGCCGGCCGCGCGCCGAACCCCGCGATGCCGACCTGGGACCAGGCGACCCAGCCGGGCCTTCCACCGGTCGGGATGCCGCCGGGAGGGGGGTGGCCCGGCGCGAACGGTGGGTTCGGGGAGCCCGGCCCGACCGTGGCGATGCCGGCCGAGGCCTTCTGGGGGCAGGCGGGCGCACCGCGCCAGCTGCCGGCGCCGCCCCAGGCGCGAGTGGCCCATCCGCGCACCGCCTGGGCGGGCGCGCCCGGGCAGACGGCCTGGCCACCAGACCAGGCGCCCCCGCCGGACCCTGGCATGGCCGCGCCCCAGCCCAGGATGGACCGGGACCCGTCGGGCGCGTGGGGTCAGCGGCCGACGCGGGCGCTCCCGGCGAGGCAGGCGGCGATCCCAGGCCCGGCGAGCCAGGCCGGCCCGTGGGCCGCCGACGACGGGGTCGAGCTGCCCGAGTCCCGGGTCGACCGCTTCGGCGACGGCACCAGTCGCGGCGGCCGCTTCGCCCGCGGCCGTGGCAGGCAAGGCTTCTGGGCCGAGGTGCCCGTGCTCGTGGTCGCCGCCGTGGTGCTCGCCGTGCTGGTCAAGGGCTTCCTGGTGCAGGCCTTCTACATCCCGTCCCGCTCCATGGAGCCCACCCTCGACGTCGGCGACCGGGTGGTGGTCAACCGGCTCTCGTACCGCTTCGGCGCGCCGCAGCGCGGCCAGGTGGTGGTGTTCCTCCGGCGCACGGGCGGTGGCGCCACGGCGCCGCAGAGCGCGGTGACGTGGGTGCGGCGAGCGCTCGCCCAGGGGTTCGGCGGCGCCCCGCCAGGCAGCGAGGACCTGATCAAGCGGGTGATCGCCGGCCCGGGCGACGTCGTCCAGGGCAGCCAGGGGCGCGTCTGGGTGAACGGCCGCGCCCTGAACGAGCCGTACCTCCGCAGGGGCGCCTTCACCTCGGACTTCGGTCCGGTGAAGGTACCTCCCGGGCACTACTGGGTGATGGGCGACAACCGCGAGGACTCGTCGGACTCGCGCGTCTTCGGGCCGATCCCCCATTCCTCCCTGGTCGGCCGTGCCGTCGGCACGGTCTGGCCACCGCCACGCCTACGCCAGCTCTAGGGAGCCGGTCATGTATCGGTGCCGCGCCACCCCCAGCTTCGGGGACCCCCATCGGGCGACGGCGCGCACCGCGGATACGTGACCGGCTCCCTACCAGGCCGTCCGGCCCAGGAGGCCGCACACCCCAGGAGAGGTCAGTGGCGAGCCCGCCGCAGGGACCCGTCGCCGGGACCGACTACCCCCGCAGCCGGCCCGAGTTCGAGGCGTTCTTCCCTGACGAGGACGCCTGTGCCGGCTACCTCGAGCGGCTGAGCTGGCCGGACGGGTTCGTCTGCCCGGCCTGCGGTGCGGTCGGCGAGCCCTGGCGGGGCTCGCGCCGCCGCCTGGTGTGCCGGGGCTGCCAGCACCAGACCTCGGTGACCGCCGGGACGCTCTTCCAGGGCACCCGCACGCCGCTCGCCCACTGGTTCGAGGCGGCCTGGCTGATCGCCACCGCCGAGTTCGGCGTCTCAGCCCGCCACCTGCAACGCCACCTCGGCCTGGCCAGCTACGAGACCGCCTGGGCGATGCTGCACCGCTACCGGCGCGCGATGGTCCGCTCCGGCAGGCCGCGGCTCTCCGGGACGGTGCAGGTGGCCACGACCGCCGTCGGCGGCCGGGCGACGGCCGTGGCCGTCGCGGTGGAGGAGCGCGACGGCGGCGAGGCCGGTCGGGTGCGGATGCAGCGCGTGCCGGGCTCGAGCCCGCAGCAGCTGGCCGCGTTCGCCGCCTGGTCGGTCGAGCCGGGCACGCTGGTCCGGACCGGCCGGCCGGACGCGGCCGGCCACCTGGCGGAGCGCGGCTACCGCACCGCGCCGCCCGGCGAGGAGGCGCCAGGATCCGCCCTGGTCCATGCCGCGGAGGTGGTGGAGCGGCTGCACCGCTGGCTCGACGCCACCCACTCGGGAGCGGTCTCGCCCGACCAGCTCGACTGGTACCTCGACGAGTTCACCTTCCGCTTCAACCGCCGCCGGGCGACCCACCGCGGCCTGCTGTTCTACCGCCTGCTCGAGGAGGCGGTGGTGACGCCGCCGCTGCCGTACCACTCGGTGACCGCGCCGCCACCCTTCGCCCGCTGACCCTCGCATCCCGGGCCCTCGGCCCGGCTGGAGCGTTCCGGACAGACCGGGCTGGAGCCATGGGGATAGCCCGTCAACAGGCCCGGTGAGGGCCGCTGTCCGCTTGACGCCACTGCTCAAAGGGTCGAACATATGTTCGGTCTCTCGGAACTGGAGCCCGAGAGACACCGTGGTTCACGTGAAGGGGAAGCCGTGAGCATCGCCGCCGAGAAGCGCCACGACGGGCGCGTAGAGGCCCCCACCCGGCCGCTGCACGTCGTGCGTCCCGTCGACGGCCTTCTCGCACAGTTCCGCACCGTCCTCGGCCGCTACCTGGTGGCAGCGTTCCTGCTGCTGTTCATGGTGATCGTCGTGCGCCCAGCGCAGGCGGTCGGTGGCGTCGTCCCCGAGTCGGCACCGTGGAGCTACCAGCACGAGCAGATCGACGTCCAGGGCCACGGCGTGCTCAACGCCTACGCCCGCATCACCCTGCGCTCCACCGCCTGGCTGGCCAGGTCGTCCATCGAGCGGCAGCGCGACGTCTACCGCCTGTCGCTGTTCGACTTCCTGGTGGGCGGGCGCACCGCCGACGGCGTCGGCGGCTGGCGCGAGGGGAACCGCCGCCTCCTCAGGTACGGCACCCAGCTCGTCCTGCTCGGTCTGGTGGCCTACGGCATCCTGGCACGCCCGTCCGCCCGCACCTGGGTGATCGCCATCCTGCTGGTGCTCGTCACGACCGTGGCGATCACCAAGCCGCAGGCGACCGTCCGGGCGGCGGCGGCGCCCGGGATCGCCACCCCGAACCTGATGCTCGAGGCGATGGCGCAGATCGCCCCGAGCAGCGACACCAGGGGGGTGGCCGACCCGGAGAAGGCCCACAAGCGGCTGGCGACCCGCTACTGGAGCTCCTACGTCGCCAACCCGCTGTCACGGGTGCAGACCGGGAGCCCGGTGCTGCAAGGGGTCGATCCGTCCCGCAAGCGCTCGCTGCTCGCCAGCCTCGGCCACAACATCTCCGGGGTGCACGACTGGGCGATCGGGCGCCACGGGGCGGAGCGCGCCTTCATCGCCACCTCGGCGCTCGGCTACGTGCTGCCGTTCGCGCTCGTGCTCGGCGTGCTGGCGATGGTCGCCGCCTGCGCCCAGACGCTGCTGTTCCTGCTCTGCCTCGCCGGGCTGTTCGTCCTCCCCTTCGCCATCCAGGGGCCGCGCCGTCGCGGCCAGCTGATCCGCTGGTGGCTGCTGCCGCTGCTGGCCACGGTCCTGATGCTCGCCCTCACCTCGCTGCTCTCGCTGACCGTGATGCGGGTGGCCACCGCGGTGCACTCCTCCGACGAGTACCTCGGGGTGCTGCTGGCCGGATCCACCTGGCCACTCGTCGGCATCGGCCTGCTCCGCTGGCGGCTCGGCCGCCGACGTCGGCGGCGCGGCAGCGTCCAGCTTCTCGGGGAGTGATCCGCCATGAACGCCACCGCCATCCACCGCTCGCAGCCCGGCATCCTCGGCCGGGCGGCTGGCGAGGCCCGCGCCTCCTCGGCCGGCGAGGCCGGCGTGCGCCTCGCGGCCGAGGTGATGCTGCTGCCGCTCGGCCTGCTGCGCAGCCGGCTGGGCCGCCGGCTGCTCGCCACCGGCGCCTTCGCCCTGGTGCTGACGACCGCCGTCGGCGCCCTGTACGACAACGCCGACGTGCCGGCCCGAGCCGCCGCCAGGGTCGCCTCGCTGCAACCGGCACCAGCCCACCAGCCCGCCGCACGCACCGCCAGCGCCGCCGGTCCCGCCCGCGAGCTGGGCCGGCGACCCGAGGACGTGGCCGCGAACTGGTTCGCCAAGCGCCAGGGCGTCCCGCGCGACCGGGTGCAGGCGCTGCAGCAGCAGAAGGTGAGCAGCGCGGAGCGGCGCGTGCTGGTGATGGCAGACGCCGGCAGCGGCCGGCTGCCGACCGGGTACGTCACCGTCCGGCGCAACGGCTCGGGATGGTCGGCAGGCTGACCGGGTGGACCGGTCGGTCAAGCTCAAGGGGGGCGGCGCGGTCGTTGCGTTGCTGGCGCTGGCGGTGCTGGCCGGCAACGCCTCGCCCGGGTTCCCGCTGGCCAAGGTCCCCGCCGCGCTCGGCCGCACGGTGAGCAAGGCCCTGCACCCCGGCCCCCGCCCGAAGCCGAAGCCCGCGCCCGAACCGGCGCCGCCGGCCGGGGCCAGCCGCTTCGCCCTGTCCGACATCCCCCGCACCTACCTGGCCCTCTACCACGCCGCCGCCTCAAGCTGCCCGAAGCTGACCTGGCAGGTGCTCGCCGGCATCGGCAAGGTCGAGAGCAACCACGGCCGCATGGCCGCGCCCGGCGTCCGCAGCGGGCTCAACAGCGCCGGCTGCTGCGCCGGGCCGATGCAGTTCAACCTGACCAACGGGCCGCCGTCGACCTGGGACGCCTTCGGCAACGGCGGCAACGTCTACGACCCGGCCGACGCGATCCCCGCCGCCGGCAGGAAGCTGTGCGCCAACGGGCTGGCCGGCCCCGAGCCCCCGTCGGACCCGTGCCCGCAGGTGCTCGGCTCGGCGTCGCTGCACGAGGCGCTGCTGCGCTACAACAACGCCTGCTGGTACGTGCACGAGGTGGTCACGCTCGCGGGCCGCTACAGCACGTCGGCGTCCACCAGGCCGCCGCCGGCGTCCAGCGACCCGTTCGTCGTCGCCCTGGTCCACAACCCGAACATCACCACGACGACCAGCCACGGCTGCGACCCCGCCCCCGACCTGGCCTCCGGCAAGCTCGACCTGCGGGTGCAGTCGATCCTCGCGGTGATCGCCGAGCGCGACACGATCCGGATCTCCTGCCTGAAGACCGGTCACTCCAAGTACGTCAAGGGCACCACCCGGGTCTCCAACCACACCGTCTGGCGCGCGGTCGACCTCGACCGGGTCGACGGCCGCCCGGTCAGCCGCGCCAGCACCGCGGCCGAGAAGCTCACCACCTGGCTGGACGGCCTCGAGGGGCCGCTGCGCCCGTCCGAGATCGGCTCGCCGTTCCCGGTCGGCCACGAGCCCTACTTCAGCGACGAGGGCCACCAGGAGCACGTCCACATCGGCTACAGCAGCGAGCGCTAGTCCCGGCCGCCTGGTACCCGACGAGCCCCCGCCCGGGAGGCCAGCTCAGCCGGCGGCCGCGACCCGGGCCGACTCACGCGCGGCGTCGAGCACGTGCTGCACGTCGGCGTCGCTGTGGACGATCGAGAGGAACCAGGCCTCGTAGGCGCTCGGCGGCAGGTAGACGCCCCGCGCCAGCATGGCGTGGAAGAAACGGCCGTAGGCGGCGGTGTCCTGCTTCCGGGCGCCCTCGTAGTCGAGCACCTCGTCGCCGGTCATGAAGACGCTGAACAGGGTGCCGGCCCGCTGCACGCGGGCCGGTAGGCCCGCCTCGTCGAAGGCGGACTGCACCCCGTCGGCCATGGTGACGGCGAGCTGGTCGAGGCGCCGGTAGGCGGCCTCGTCGAGCAGCGACAGTGTCGCCAGCCCGGCCGCGGTGGCCAGCGGGTTCCCTGACAGGGTGCCGGCCTGGTAGACGGGGCCTTCCGGGGCGACGAGCCCCATCAGCTCGGCCGGCCCCGCGTAGGCCGCGGCCGGCAGCCCGCCGCCGATCACCTTGCCGAAGGTGACCAGGTCGGGATCGAGCCCGTACAGGCCGATCGCGCCGGAGCGGTGCACGCGGAAGCCGGTGAGGACCTCGTCGACCACCAGCAGCGCGCCGGCCCGGCGGGTCTGGTCGCGCAGCGCCGCCAGGAACCCGGCGGTCGGCGGGACCACGCCCATGTTCGCCGCGATCGGCTCGACCATGACCGCGGCGATCTCGTCGCCCGCCCGCTCGAAGACCGCCACCAGGGCGTCCTCGTCGTTGTACGGGAGCACCACGGTGTCCGCCGTCTGCGCGGGCGTCACCCCGGGAGAGTCGGGCAGGCCGAGGGTCGCCACCCCGGAACCGGCCGCGGCCAGCAGCGCGTCCGCGTGCCCGTGGTAGCAGCCGGCGAACTTCACCAGCTTTGGCCGCCCGGTCGCCGCCCTGGCCAGGCGGGCGGCGCTCATGGTCGCCTCCGTGCCGGAGTTGACCATGCGCAGCTTGCCGACCATCTCGACGCGCCGGGCGACCTCCTCGGCCAGCTCCACCTCGGACTCGGTCGGCGCGCCGAACGAGGTGCCGTTGCCGGCGGCCGCCCGCACCGCCTCGACCACGCGCGGGTGGGCGTGCCCCGCGATCAGCGGCCCCCACGACAGCACCAGGTCGACGTAGCGGTTGCCGTCCACGTCCCAGAGCCACGCCCCCCGGCCACGCGCGAAGAACCGGGGCGTCCCACCCACCCCGCGGAACGCCCGCACCGGTGAGTTGACCCCTCCGGGGATCACCGCCCTGGCCCGCTCGAACAACGCCGCGCTCCGTGGCACCTCGACCGGGCCTGTCGTCTCGACCACCAGCCGCTCCTCGCCGTCGATCCCGCTCAGGCCGTGGGCCTCCCGCTCCTGGCACCGAGCCCCAAGTTGGCGTCGTGCTCGGGTGCCAGACTACGACCAAGGCCGGCGGACCGGCTCGGGCCGGTGAGCTCGCGCTGGTTCACCTCCGCGCGCCAGGGGAATCCACCCGGCAGGAAGGCGAGGAAGAGGGGTCGCGGCGGTGTGGCTCGATGACTGGTTCCTCAGCGCCGAGGAGCGTGGCAACCCGGCTACCGAGATCGACCGGCGGCGCGGGAACGGTCGCGCCTGGACCGAGGGCAACCGGGTCGAGGCGCTGCTGCACGGCGCTTCGTACTACCCGAGGCTGCTCGCCGCCCTGCGCGCGCTGCGCGGCGGCGACCTGGTCTGCCTGACCGACTGGCGCGGGGACGCCGACCGACTGCTCGACGGGCCCGGTACCGAGCTCGGCCGCGTCCTGGCCGGGCTGGCCCGCCGGGGCGTGGTGGTGCGTGGGCTGCTGTGGCGCTCCCACCTGGACCAGGCAAGCTTCAGCGAGCAGGAGAACCTCCGCCTCAGCGAGGTGGTCAACCGCGCCGGCGGCCAGATGCTGCTCGACGAGCGCGTGCGGGGGCCGGGCAGCCAGCACCAGAAGCTGGTGCTGCTCCGGCGCCCAGGCCACCAGGACGAGGACGTCGCGTTCGTCGGCGGGATCGACCTCTGCCACGGGCGCGGCGACGACCGGCGGCACCAGGGCGACCCGACCCCGGTCCCGATGGACCCGCGCTACGGCCCCCGACCGCCCTGGCACGACGCCCAGCTCGAGATCCATGGCCCGGCAGTCGGCGACCTGGCCTTCACCTTCCGCGAACGCTGGGAGGACCCCACCCCGCTCGACCACCGCAACCCGTGGCGGGCGCGCCTCACCCGCAGAGCCGGGCAGCCGAGCCACCCCGGCCCGCTGCCCGCGGCGCTGCCCGACCCGGGCACGGCCGGGCCCCATGCCGTGCAGGTGTTGCGCACCTACCCGGCCAAGCGCCCACCGCTGCCGTTCGCGCCGCAAGGGGAGCGCAGCGTCGCCCGCGCCTACGCCAAGGCCTTTCGCCGCGCCAGGCGCCTCATCTACCTGGAGGACCAGTACCTGTGGTCGGCCGAGGTGGCCAAGGTGCTCGCCGACGCCCTGCGACGATCGCCGGAGCTGCGGCTGGTCGTGGTGGTACCGCGCTACCCGGACAGGGACGGCCGCCTCGCCGGCCCTCCCAACCGCATCGGCCAGCAGACCGCGATCGACCACGTGCTCGCCGCGGGCGGCGACCGGGTGGGCGTCTACGACCTGGAGAACGAGGAGGGCTGGCCGATCTACGTGCACGCCAAGGTGTGCGTGGTCGACGACGTCTGGGCGGCGGTCGGCTCGGACAACCTCAACCGGCGCTCCTGGACCAACGACGCCGAGCTGACCGCGGCGGTGGTCGACGAGCGGCAGGACCCGCGGGCGCCGGCCGACCCCGCTGGGCTGGGCGACGGCGCCCGGGTGTTCGCCCGCGAGCTGCGCCTCGCCCTCTGGCGCGAGCACCTCGGCCGCGGCGAGGGCGACGACGGCGACCTGCTCGATCCCGAGCGCGGCTTCGAGGCGTGGCGGCGGGCCGCCGCCGACCTGGCCGCGTGGCACCGCGGCGGCCGGCGCGGGCCACGCCCACCCGGCCGGGCCGGCGCGCACGACCCGGGCCGGGTGAAGCCGTGGGCGGCCTGGTGGGCCTGGCCGCTCTACCAGACCGTGGTCGACCCCGACGGCCGGCCCTGGCGCCTGCGCCGCGCCGGCCGCTTCTGACTGGCGGGCCCGGCTAGCTCGTCCCGTCCGGCTGCAGGCGCTCGGAGAGGAACGCGACCGCCTTGGGGTAGCGGTACTCGATCGCCATGTGGGTCCCCTCGAACACCTCCATGCTGTAGTCGACGCCGACGGCGTCCAGCTCGGCGGCGAAGGCCTGCATCCCGAGGTCGAGGTAGAACTCGTCGCGCTTGCCGGCGTCGAGGTAGATGGCGCGCATGGAGCGCAGCTCGTCGGCGTGCTTGGGAGCCATGCGCACCGGGTCCAGCTCCAGCCAGCGCTGCCAGACCTCGTCGTGGAGGCGGCCGGTGGCCGCGTCGAACGGCAGGGTCACGGTGCCGTCCGGCTCGGCCGAGTAGCAGGCCGCCATGCAGTAGACGTTGAGCAGCTCGTGGTCGGTCTCCTTGCTGAACGCCGGGCGCGAGCGGAAGTCCTCCCAGAAGCGCTCGAACGAGCCGTCGTAGTGGTCCCGCAGGGCGCGGACCGCGACCCGGATGTCGGGCAGGTAGCAGACCTCGAACAGGGCGTCGCCGGCGTGGCTGGCGAAGGCGCCGAAGGCGTCGGGCCGCAGCATCGGCACCACCATCGCGCCGTAGCCGCCGCTCGACTTGCCCGCAAGGCCGCGGTGGTCGCGGTCGGCCAGGGTGCGGTAGCGCTCGTCCACGAACGGGACCACCTCGTCGCACAGGTAGTCGAGGTAGCGGCCGGTTCCGGGGGAGTTGACGAACTGGCTGCCGCCGAGCGCGGTGAAGGCGTCGACCATCACGATGACGGCCGATGGGGCCTTCTCCGTGGCGAACAGCGCGTCGATCAGCTCGGGGAAGTTGGGCCGGAACGGCGTCCGGTTCCACCACATGTCCACCTGGCCGGTGAGGCCCTGGATCATGTAGACGGCGGGGTAACGGCGCTCCCGGTCGTCCTCGTAGCCGGGCGGGAGGTACACCCAGAGCGGCCGCTCGTGCGGGTCACCGAGCGGGTTGCCGCGGAGCACCTGGCTGTCGATCGTCTCCCGCTCGAAGCGGCCGTTCGGTTCGGTCTGCCATGGCTGCATGCTCGACCTTTCGTCCGAATTACAGCGGTGTAACTAGAGCAGCGGCGCCGCCTCTCGGGCGAAGTAGGTGACCACCAGGTCGGCGCCGGCCCGGCGGATGCCGGTGAGCAGCTCCAGCATGACCCGCTCGCCGTCCACCCAGCCGTTCCTCGCCGCCGCCTTCACCATCGCGAACTCGCCCGACACCTGGTAGGCCGCGGTCGGCAGCCCGAACGCCTCCTTGACCCGCCAGATCACGTCCTGGTAGGCGAGCGCCGGCTTGACCATCACCATGTCGGCGCCCTCGGCGACGTCGAGGGCGACCTCGCGCAGCGCCTCGTCGGCGTTGCCCGGGTCCATCTGGTAGCTGGCGCGGTCGCCGAACCGGGGCGCGCCCTCGGCCGCCTCCCGGAACGGGCCGTACAGGCCGGAGGCGTACTTGGCGGCGTAGGCGAGCACCGTGGTGGCGGCGAAGCCGGCCTCGTCGAGCCCCCGGCGGATCGCGCCGACCTGGCCGTCCATCATGCCGCTCGGGGCGATCACGTCGGCCCCGGCCTCGGCCTGCGCGACCGCGATGCGGGCGTAGCGCTCCACGGTGGCGTCGTTGTCCACCCCGGGGAGGCCACCGGGCCGGCCCTGGTCGAGCACGCCGCAGTGGCCGTGGTCGGTGTACTCGCACAGGCACAGGTCGCCGATCAGGGCGACGCGGTCGCCGAGGTCGTCGCGGAGCGCCCGCAGCGCCTGCTGGGAGATGCCGTCGGGCGCCCACGCCTGCGAGCCCTCGGCGTCCTTGTGCGCCGGCACGCCGAACAGCAGCAGCGCCGGGACGCCGAGGTCGGCCAGCTCCGCCGCCTCCTTGCGGAGGCTGTCGACGGTGTGCTGGTAGTGCCCAGGCATGGAGCCGATCGGGACCGGCTCGGCGATGCCCTCCTTGACGAACAGGGGAGCGATCAGGTCGCGCCGCGACACCTCCGTCTCGCGCGCCAGGTCGCGCAGGACCCGGCTGTGGCGCAGGCGGCGGGGCCGGCTGGCGGGGAACGGCGGTGGCTGCATCTCCTACTCCTCGGTGCTGGGGGTCGTCAGGGTCGCGCGCTCGATCGCGGCGACCAGGCCGGGGATGGTGTGGTCGGTGGCGGTGGCGTCCAGGCGCCCGCCGGCCTCGAGGACCGCGGCGGCGGTGACCGGGCCGATGGCGGCGACCCGGACGCCGGCGGGCGGTGGGCCGCCGTAGGCGCGCACGAACCCGGTCACGGTCGACGCGGCGGTGAACGCCACCCAGTCGACCTCGCCCCCGTCCAGGCGCTTGCGCGCGTCGGGGTCGAGGTCGTCGAGCGGCACCGTGCGGTAGGCGGTGACCTCGTGGGGGTGGCCGCCCTTGGCGGCGATGGCCGCCGCCAGCTCCGGGTTGGCCAGGTCGGCGCGGGCGAGCAGCACCCGGCCCGGAGCCTCGGGGAAGGCGGCGCCGAGGGCGGCGGTGGTGGCGGTCGCTGGCACCAGGTCGGGCACGATCCCCCAGGCGCGCAGGGCATCCTCGGTGGCGGGGCCCACGGCGGCCACCCGCACGGCGCCGAGCACGCGGGCGTCCCGCCCGGCCGCCTCCGCGCGGGCGCGCAGCGCGGCAACGCCGTTGGCGCTGGTCAGCGCGACCCAGTCGTAGCCGCCCTCGGCGAGGAAGGCGACCGCCCGGTCGAGCTCCGCGAAGCTGGCCGGTGGGCGTACCGCGATGGTCGGCACCTCCAGCGGCTCGGCGCCCCGCTCCCGCAGCAACGCCGAGAGGCGCCCCGCCTGCTCCCGGGCGCGGGGCACCAGCACCGTCCTGCCGAACAGGGAGCGGTTCTCGTACCAGGCGATCCGCCCGCGCAGCGCGGCGACCTCGCCGATCACCACCACCGCCGGCGAACGGATCCCGGCCCGCTCGGCAGCGGCGGCGATGCCGGCGAGGGGCGCCTCGACCACCCGCTGCGCCGGGGTGGTGCCCTGCTCGATCACGGCGGCCGGGGTGGCCGGGTCGCGGCCGGCCTCGACCAGCCGCGCGGCGATCGCCCCGAGCCGCTCCACCCCCATGAGCACGCAGACGGTGCCGATCTGGGCGAGCGCGGCCCAGCGGGCGGTCGCCGCCCCCTTCGCCGGGTCCTCGTGGCCGGTGACCACCGCGAAGGCGCTCGACAGGTCGCGCTGGGTGAGGGGGATGCCGGCGTAGGCGGGCACCGCCACCGCCGAGCTGACGCCGGGGACGACCTCGAACGGCACCCCGGCGGCGGCGCAGGCGACCGCCTCGTCGCCGCCGCGGCCGAACACGAACGGGTCGCCGCCCTTGAGCCGTACCACCAGCCTGCCGGCCTTGGCGCGCGCCACCACCAGCGCGTTGATCTCCGCCTGGGGCAGCACGTGGCGGTCGGGCAGCTTGCCGACGTAGACGCGCTCGCAGCCCTCCGGCGCCTGGTCGACCAGCCCGGGCGGGATCAGCCGGTCGTAGACGAGCACCTCGGCGCGGCCCACCAGCTCGCGGGCGCGGACGGTGACCAGCCCAGGATCGCCCGGCCCGGCCCCGACCAGGTAGACCACCCCACTGGCGAGGCGGACCGCTTGCTCGCCGCCCACTGGCGTCCTCCCGTGCTTTCGTCCGCGTGGCCGCCGGCGCCGTCCCGCCGTCCCGCTCACCGAGGCCAGGGGGCAGGGTACCGCCGCCCCGCCTCCGGCCGCCGGGCCGGTGCTGGCACCTTGCGGAGCCGCTACCCCTGCCTGCTCGCCTCGATCACCTCACGGACCTCGGGGCCGCAGGTGGCGAGGAGACGCTCGGCCAGGCTGCGGCCGAGGGCGGCGGGGTCGGCCGACGGGTCGGTGCGGTGCTCGCGCACCAGGCCCTTGCCGTCGAGGGCGGCGACGAAGCCGCGCGCCTCGAGGACGCCACCGTCGGCCACGGTGACCAGCGCACCGGCCGGCAGGGTGCAGGAGCCGCCGAGGCGGGCGAGGAAGGCGCGCTCGCCGGCGAGCGCGGTGCGCGACGGCTCGTGGGTGAGCACGGCGAGCAGGTCGAGCACGCGGCGGTCGTCGGCGCGGGCCTCGACCGCGAGGCAGCCCTGGCCCGGCGCCGGGGTGAACACCTCGGGGTCGAGCCGCCCGGCAGCCGCCGCCAGCCCCAGGCGGCGCAGCCCGGCGCTGGCGAGGACGACCGCGTCCAGCTCCCCGGAGAGGACCTTGCCGACGCGGGTGTCGACGTTGCCGCGCAGCGGCAGCAGCTCGAGGTCGGGCCGTAGCCAGGAGAGCAGCGCCACCCGCCGGGGGCTGCCGGTACCCACCCGGGCGCCGGTCGGCAGCTCGTCGAGCGGGTTGGGAAGGCCCGCGTAACCCCCGTGACCCACCGGGGCGCCGACGCTCGGCTCTGCGTGGCCACCGCCTACCCGGGTCGCGGCCTCGCTCTCGAGCCCCCCGGACCCCCCGCCGGTCACCAGGACGTCGCAGGGGTCCTCGCGCTCGGGGACGGCGGCGAGGGCGAGGCCGGGGGTCTGGGCCGCCGGGAGGTCCTTGGCGGAGTGGACCGCCAGGTCGGCGCGCCCGTCGAGCACCGCCTGCTGCACCGCCACGGTGAACACGCCCTTGCCGCCGAGCTGCGTGGTGGCCACGTCGCGGCGGCGGTCCCCCTCCGTCTCCACCCGCACCAGGGTGACCTCCAGCCCGGGCCAGGCCGCCCGCAGGCCGTCGGCGACGATGCGCGCCTGCGCCAGCGCCAGCGCGCTGCCACGGGTGGCGACGCGAAGCGGCGCCGGACCCCCGGGCTCAGGCATCGGGCTCGTCCGGGGCGTAGAGCTCGTGCAGCATGCGGGCGTAGAGGTCGCCGTCCGGGCCGGCGGCGAGCGCCTTGCCACGCACCACCGGCTCGTGCAGGAGCTTGTTGACCAGGCGCCTGGTGACCGCCTCGACGGCCGCCCGCTCGGGCTCGGAGAGGCCGGCGAGGCGGCTCGAGGCCCTGGCCAGCTCGCGGCGGCGGGTCTCCTCGGCCCTGGCGCGCAGGGCGCGGATGGTCGGGCCCAGCCGCACCTCCCGCTGCCAGGTCATGAAGGCCGCGCTCTCCTCGTCGATCAGGTGCCGCACCTGCTCGATCTCGGCGACGCGGCCGTCGTCCTCGGTCTCCAGCACCGCCCGGAGCCCGTCGAGGTCGGCGAGGAACGTCCCGGGCAGCGCCCGCACCTCCGGGTCGACGTCGCGCGGCACGCCCAGGTCGAGCAGGACCAGCGGCCCCCGCGGCGTGGCCTCGGCACGCCGGGCGAGGGCGTCGGCCACCACCTCGGTGGTGATCGTCGGGCTCATCGCGGCGGTCGACGCGACCACCAGGTCGGCCATTGCCAGCTCGTCGCGGACGCGCGCGAGGGGCACGGGGCGGCCGCCCAGCTCGCGCGCGAGCGCGGCGCCGTTGGCCGCGGTGCGGTTGGCGACCACCACCTCGGCGACGCCGGCCGCGCGCAGGCCGCGACCGGCGAGGCGGCCCATCTTGCCCGCGCCGACCACCAGCACCCGGCAGCCGGCCAGGCTGCCGAGCTGCCGCTCGGCGACGCGCAGGCCGACCTCGAGCGTCGAGGTCGGGCCGGCGCCGATGGCGGTCTCCCTGCGCGCCCGCCTGCCGACCTTGATGGCCTGGCCGAACAGGGTCGACAGCAGCGGGCCGGCGGCCCGCTCCGCCTGGGCGGCGCGGAACGCCTCCCGCACCTGCCCGAGGATCTGGGACTCGCCGACCACCATGGAGTCCACCCCCGAGGCGACCGCGAACAGGTGCCGCACCGCCCGCTCCTCGTAGTACGAGTAGAGCTGGTCGGCGAAGTCCTGCGGTTCCAGGTGGTGGAACTCGGCGAGGAAGCGGCGCAGGTCGGTCGAGCCGGCGTGGAAGCGGCTGATGGCGGTGTAGACCTCGACCCGGTTGCAGGTGGAGAGGATCACGCCCTCGTGCACGTGGTCGCCGCCGAGCAGCTGGGCGAGCGCCTTGGGACGGCGCTCGGGGTCGACGGCGAGCCGCTCGAGCAGCTCGAGCGGGGCGCTCTTGAAGTTCAGGCCGACGACGTAGACCGGCATCCCCTGATCCTCTCGCGAACGGTCCCGGTCGCGCCACGCCGGACGGCGTCGAGCACCTCCGGCGCGAGCAGCCCGTCCCAGGCCGCCCCGTCGGAGGCGGGCGGCAGGGCGGCCCGGTCGGCGGCGAGCAGCTCGACCAGCTCGCCCCATTCCGGGCCGAAGTCGGCCTCCAGGCGGCGGCGCAGCGCCCCGGCCAGCCCCGGGGCGCGGCCCGAGGTGGCCACCGCCACGGTGAGGTCGCCGCGGCGCAGCACCGCGGGGACGGTGACGTCGCCGCCGTCAGGGTGGTCGACGCGGTTGACCGGCACCCTGGCGGCACGGCCGTCGGTGGCGACGCGGCGGTTCACCTCCGGGTCGTCGGTGGCCGCCACGGCCAGGACGGCACCGGCGAGGTCACCCGACCGGTAGGGGCGCCGCTCGACGGTCAGCTCGCCCCTTGCCGCCAGGGCGTCGATGCCCCCCGTGACCCGCGGGCTGACGACCCGTACGTCGGCCCCGGCGGCCAGCAGGCCGAGCGCCCGGCGCTCGGCGACGGCGCCACCGCCGACCACCACCACGGGACGGGCGGCCAGGTCGACGAGGATCGGGTAGCGGGGGGTCATGGGGTGGGGGTCAGCTCCGCGGCCCGCGGCCCTCCGTTGGAGGCGTGCCTGTAGCGCGTGAGGCCTCGGCCCGCTGCTGGGCACCGTGGCGGATCATCTCGACGGCGGCGCGGCGCTGCTCGTGGAAGGCGAGGATCTGCAGCTCGGTGGAGAGGTCGACCTTGCGCAGGGAGACGTTCTCCGGGACCTGCAGGTGGGCGGGCGCGAAGTTGAGGATGGAGGCGACGCCGGCGGCGACCAGGCGGTCGCAGACCTCCTGCGCGGCGGCGGCCGGGGTGGCGACCACGCCGATGGCCACCTGATGCTCCTTGACCACCCGGTCCAGGTCGTCGATGTGCTCGATCTCCAGCCGGCCGATGCGCTCGCCGACCTTGTCGGGGTCCGCGTCGAGCAGGGCGACGATGCGGAAGCCGCGCTCCTCGAAGCCACGGTAGTTGGCCAGGGCGTGGCCGAGGTTGCCGACCCCGACGATCGCCACCGCCCAGTCCTGCTCCAGCCCCAGCTCGCGGCGGACCTGGTAGATCAGGTACTCGACGTCGTAGCCGACCCCCCTGGTGCCGTAGGAGCCGAGGTAGGACAGGT
>DASUZB010000298.1:0-13506 GCA_036377075.1 Actinomycetes bacterium
AGCCCGCCGGCGTCGGTGACCAGCGCTCCGATGCTGGGGACCAGCACCGACCACACCGGCGAGGTGACCGGGCAGACCAGCACGTCTCCGGGCCGCAGCTTGCCGAAATCGAACTCGTCCATGACCACCCGGGCCGGCCCCGTGTAACGTCCCGGCGAGGCGGCGATCCCGCCGAGCACCCGGGCGCCCGCCTGCTGGACCTGGCTGGAGGTCACCGGCTCGATGATCCGGTCGAAGTACCAGAGCAGCGCGGTCATCATGAACCGGGCCTCGGGTGGAAGGGCATCCAGGGAGGGCGGCGGTCCGGGGTCCTTGCCGTAGCTAGCAGGTCCGGGGTGCTGCTCGATGAAGGCCCGCTCCCCCCTGCGGCGGCCGACCAGCGCTCGCCGGGCCTGGCCGTCACCCAGCGCCGCCCGCGTCTCGTCCAGTGTCAGGAAGAAGATGTCGTCGCGCCGGTCGAGCTGGCCGCGGGCGGCCAGGCGCCGGCCGATCTCCAGCACCCGGTAGCGCAGCAGCGCAAGCGGGACGCTCGTGGTGAAGAACTCGTTGTCCTCGCGCACCGGGTAGGCCCGCTCGGCGCGGGCCAGGGCCCGCTCGAAGCGCTCGCGGTCGGCGGCTGGCCGCGCGGCCAGGGCCGCCCGGGCCCGCCCGGCCGCGGCCGTTCTCCGCCGGGCCAGCTCGGCCGCCTCGGCGTCCGGGTCGTAGCCGCGGGCGAGCTGGTCGGCGAGCAGCCGCAGGGTGAGCTCGGGGGTCTCGGCGATCGACGGGTCGGCGATCTCGTAGCGGAGCGCGCGACAGGCGAACTCGCGCTGGTAACCGGCGAAGGCCTCGGCGAACTCCGGGTCGGTGGCGGCCAGCCGGCCGGCGGTGCCGCCGTCGATCCGGCCTTCGAGCAGGCGGCGCACCGCGGGGCGGCAGGCCGCCATGGCCGCCAGTCGGGCCAGCCGGTGGGCGGGCTCGGTGGAGGTGGTCGATAGGCCGGACAGCAGCTCGCACGCCTCCTCGTCGGACCAGCCGAGTAGCTCCCGGCAGGCGAAGGCCAGCTCGGCGAGGATCGGCATGAGCGCGCCGTGGAGGAGGAAATGCACGTCGAGACCCTCGTGCAGCAACGCGAGGGCCCGGGTGGCGTGGGTGTCCAGCGCCTGGTCGTCGAGCGCCTCCAGGTCGGTGTCACGCAGGGCCGCGATGCGGGCGGTCAGGTCGGGCTGCCACTGCCGGTACCACCGCTCGACGAAGCCGCCCGCCTTGTCGGAGCGGACCGCGGCCACGGCGTCGGCGATGCGCCGGCGCAGCCGCGGCACCAGCCGGATCAGTAGTGGCATCAGCCGGGCCGGCGGCGCCGGCCGATCCTTGCCGCCCAGCGGCACCAGCCGCGTGTACTCCCAGCCGCCGATCTGCCGGCACTCCAGCGTCTCGGCCAGCAGCCCGAACTCCGCGAAGGTGCGCCGCAGGGCCCGGTTGCGGTGCTGGTCGAGGGCCACCGATAGGCTCATCGGCGTCCACGGCTTGGGCGCGTGGCTGGCCTCCCGCTCCCAGAACCCGGGCGGCACCTCGACCGGCACCGGCACCGGCTCCGGGGCCTGGTCGGGCAGGGCGGTGATCGGACGCGCCTGGAGCAGCACCAGCTCGCCCCCGGCCAGGGCCCACTCGATGTCCTGGGGTGGACCCAGCCGAGCCTCGACCCGCCGGGCGAGCGCGGCCACCCGGGCGGCGACCCCGGCGTCGATGGCGGCCTCTGGAGCCACCCGGCAGGTGGCCTCCCCGCCACGCACCATCCACTCGTCGGGCGACGCCGTGCCGGCGACCAGCCGGTCGCCCAGGCCGCGCACCGCGCTCACCACCGCGGTGTCCCGGTCGCCGGTGACCGGGTCGGCGCTGAAGGCGACCCCGGCTGCCTCGGCCGCCACCATCGGCTGCACCAGCACCGCCATCGCCACCTCCCGCCCCACCCCATGGGAGCGCCGGTAGGCGCCGAGGTGGCTGGTGAACGCCGATGCCCAGCAGCGGCGCACGGCGGCCGCCAGCTCCCCAGCAGGCACCCCGAGGACGGTTTCGTACTGCCCGGCGTAGGAGGCGCCGGGCAGGTCCTCGTCCACCCCCGAGGACCGCACCGCCAGCAGCCCGCCGCCCAGCCGCCCGGCCATGGCGGCCGCGGCGGCGGCGACCTCGCCGGGAAGCGGCGCCGCCGCCACCTGGTCGGGGGCGGCGTCGGCGGCCAGCCCGGCCGCGGCCAGGGTCCTCGCCAGCGCCCCGGTGGTGAGCACCACGCCCTGAGGCACCGGGAACCCGGCCCGCCTGAGCTCGCCCAGGGTGGCCGCCTTGCGGCCCACCCTTGCGGCGTCCGCCGATCCCACCTCATCCAGGGGCAGCACCAGGCCGGTGCTTGTGAGCGTCATCGCCGCCACCTTCCTCCAGCGCGTCGTCTGGTGGCATGCTCCCCCCACCCGGCGGCGGCGCCCATCCGTCCGCCTACGTATCGGCCCGCCGGGCCCTACGTATCCTCGGCGGCGAGCCCGCGCTCCAGGACCCAGCGGGTCAGCGCCGTCCGCGACGGAAGGCCGAGCCGGGTGTAGACGTGCTGCAGGTGCGTGGTGACGGTGCGGGGGCTGATGAACAGCCGCCCGGCGATCTCGGCGTTGCTGAGCCCCGCGGCGACCAGGCGGACCACCTGCAACTCCCGCTCCGACAGCTCGCCGGTCGTGGCCCTGGGGGCAGCGGCGGGCCGCTCCCCGAGGGCGCGCAGCAGCCGGCGGGCCCGGTCGGCGAACGGGCGGGCGCCGAGCCGGTCGAAGGTGACCAGGCTCCGGCGGGCCGCCTCGACCGCGTCGTCCCGGCCTGCGGGGACGTGCTCGTCGCCGTCGGCCGCCGAGGCGGCCTCGGCCCAGCCGAGCCGGGCCCGGGCCGCCTGGAACGGCAGCTCTAGGCCGTCCAGCCGGTCGGCGGCGCGGCGCAGGCAGGCCAGCGCCGCCGCCCGCTCGCCAAGGGCCACCCGCGCCAGCCCCTCGACCCAGCTCCCGCACGCGGCCGGCCACGGCGCGCCCGGACCCAGCCCGCCGAGCCGGCGGGCCGTGTCGACCGCGCCGGCCGGGTCGCCGGCCGCCACCTGGGCCTCCCCCAGAACGGCGAGGCCCAGGCAGGGCAGGACCGTGGGGGTGGCTACGGCCGCGGCGGCCCGCTCCCGCGCCCGCTGCGGGTCGCCGGCGGCGAGAGCGGCCGTCGCCTCGGCGAGCTCCATCACCGTGAAGATGTGACGGTCGGCCGCGGCGGCGGCGCCGTAGACCTCCCGCGCCTCGGTCACGCAGCGCGCCGCCTCCTCCGGCCGGCCACGCTGGGCGAGCACGAAGGCGCGGCCGGCCAGGCCGGTGGCCATGGCGCGGGCGTACCCGACCCGGTAGCCGTGGGCAAGCAGCTCCTCGGCACCCCACAGCGCCTCCTCCCAGGCGTCGGTGACCAGGTCGATCGCCACGACGAAGAAGCGGCCACCCAGCTCCAGGGTTGGCGAGCCGGTCTGCCGGGCCAGCGCGAGGTCGGCCAACGCGTGGTCGCGGGCCAGGCGGTGGTCGCCGACGTTGGCGGCGGTCATAGCCAGGTGCCGGTGCGCCTGGGCGGCCAGCACGCTCAGCCCCGCCCCCTCGGTCACGGCGAGCGCCTGCAGGCCGTGCTCGCGGGCGGCCACCAGGCGGCCGCGCAGGAACGCCGCGTCGGCTCGGGCCAGGTGCGCCGACGCCACCGCCTGCCGCGTCCCGCCGCGGTCCGCCAGGGCAAGCAGGGCGACCGCTCCCTCCTCCAGCCGGGCTACATCACCCTTCCGCACCAGCAGCCGGAGCCGGATGTGGTGGAGGTCAGCCAGCTTCGCGTCGGCATCGGTGCCCTCGATTGCCCGGAAGGCGGCGGCCAGCTGCGCCTCGGCCGCGTCGAACCGGCCCCGGTCCCACTCGACCAGTGCCAGCTGACCCCGCAGGCGGGCGGCGGCCGGCCGGTCGCCGGACCGTTCGCGTCCGGCGGCGGCCTCGGACCAGGCCGCCACGGCCGCCTCCAACTGGCTCGCGCGCGAGTAGGCGTGGCCGAGGCGCTCCAACAGCTCCCCGACCATGGCGGGCTGGTCGACGCGGGCGAGCGCCAGGGCGGCCGCGAACAGGTCGGCCGCCTCGGCGTCGGCGTGCAACTCCTCGGCCCGCCGGCCCGCCGCCACCAGGACATACAGCGCGCGGTCAGGGTCGGCCTCGCCCGCCGCGCCGAGGTAGTGGTGGGCAAGCCGCTGCGGGTCGCCCGGACCCAGTGCCTCCAGGGCGTCGGCTACGCCGGCGTGGAGCCGGCGCCGCCGCAGCTCCGGCAGCTCGCCGTAGGCGACCTCGGCGATCAGGGGATGGGCGGCCCGGTGGACGAGGTCGGAGCCGGCGGGCTCCTCGACCACCAGGCCGGAGTCGCGGAGGCGGCGGAGCCGCTCGCCCAGCTCGTCCCCTCCTGGACCGCCGACCCGGCCAAGGACCGCCGGGGAGGCGGCGTCGCCGGCGACTGCGATCAGCTCGAGCAGTGCCCGGTCGCCAGGGTCCAGGCGTTCCAGGCGCGCCAGCACCAAGTCGCGCACGACCGGCGGCACGGCGGTCGGCGACCCGCCGCCGAGCACCCAGGCGTCCCCGCTGCGGAACAGCTCGCCGGTGTCGCGGAGGCCGCGGATCAGGGCGGTGACGAACAGCGGCGTCCCGGCCGCCCGCCGGTGCAGCACGCCGAGTAACGCGGCCGGCGGCTCGCCGCCGAGCAGGCCGCGCGCCAGCGCGGCGACCGCCTCTGGGCCGAGGTCCCCGATGGGGAGCTCCTCGGCCAGCCCGAGCCGCTGCAGCGAGCGCACCAGCGCCCGCAGCCGCGGGTGGGTGCGTGCCTCATCCAGGCGGTAGGCGCCCAGCAGCAGCACGCGGTGGGTCCCGAGGCCTCTGGCCAGGTAGTGCAGCAGCTCCAGCGAAGCGCCGTCGGCCCAGTGCAGGTCGTCGACCAGCAGCGCCACCGGCCGCTCGGCCGCCACCCGCTCGACCAGCCGGGACACCGCCTCGAACAGGCGGGTCCGCTCCAGGGCGGCGTCCCCCAGCGGCTCCGGCGGCGGCAGGTGCAGCCCGGCGAACAGCCGGCCCAGATCGGGCAGACCACCGACCAGCTCGGCCCGGCGGCCCGGCTCCAACCCGGCCAGGAACGGCCCCAGCGCTTCCAGGACCGGGGCGTAGGCCAGGTCGTCCTGCAGCGGGTAGGCGGCGCCCTGCAGGGTCACAAACCCGCGCCGGCGGGCCAACGTGAGGGCCTCCGCGGCCAGCCGAGACTTGCCGATGCCCGCCTCGCCGGCCAGCAGCAGCACCCCGCCCGACCCGTTGGCGGCGCGGTCCAGGGCGGCCAGCACCCGGCCGAGCTCCTCGGACCGCCCCACCAACGGAACGACCGTCGATTCCGCCACAGCGCCGCCTTCACCGCCACAGGTTCGGCAGCTGCAGCCTGGTCGGCTGGCCACCGGCGGCATGCACCAGCGACGCGTCGAGGCGCTCCACGTCCGCGGTCCCGCCCAGAGACGGATGCATTCTGGCCATGAGCAACCCGAGCATAGACCACGTGCCGCAACCGCCAGCGGCCTGACAACTCGTTCCCGGTCTTCGCAGGTTATGTGCTCTCCGACCGCTATGCGGCCAAGCGTATCAGGGCGAACAAGGCCACGGAACCAGCAACAAGGCTGGTCAGAGCGGTGGAAACCGAGCTGACAGCTCAGTCGGCGATCTGACCGATCCCAGTCGGTATGGACTCCCCCAGGGCGCCGGAATCAAAGGGCGACCGGCGTTTGCGCTGGTCAGCCGTTGTGTGGAGCCCCCCGCCGGAATCGAACCGGCGACCCCTTCCTTACCATGGAAGTGCTCTGCCGTCTGAGCTAGGGGGGCATGGATGCGTTCGCCGCCATCGTGCAGGGGGCATGGTACATGGCCCCGAGCGTGGGCGTCCTGCCATCTTCCCGAGCGGGCCTGTGACGCTAGAGCCTGTGGCCGTTGGCGTCCAGGTAGACCACGGCGCCCCGGGGCGGCACGTCGAAACCGGGAGGGGTGACCAGGACCCAGTAGCGGTCCGGCAGGCCCGGCCGGGCGATCGTCCTGGCCTCCAGCGTCCTGGTGACGGGCCTGGGGCCGGCCGGGTGGTAGACGTCGAAGGTCGTGGTCGTCCGCGGGTAGCGCGCGACGGTGAGGTGGACGGTGGCGACCCGCTTGGGCACCGCCTCGAACACGATCCTGCCGCGTTGCGCCGGGAGCTCGTAGCTGCCTCCGTAGGAGCCGGACCGGGAGAACTTGATCGGGTCGCGGACGCACGCCCTGGTCACGATCTCGGCGTCGTAGCTGAGCTCGACGCAGGGATCGTCGCGCCGCCCGGTGTCGGCGAGCACCGCCCAGCGGGTGTCGCCGACGGTGCCGTCGGCGACGAGCCTGATCGCGTCGCCAGCCGCCGGCCGCTGCGGCAGGTTGCACCCGGCCAGGCCCATGCCCAGCGCGGCGACGGCGAGCGCGGGGAGCAGGCGCCGCCACGGCCGCGCTGGCCGCTCAGCTCGAGTAGATGCGCAACTCATGGCCGTTGGCCTCGAACATCGCCGTGATCTTGGCCTGCTGGTCGCTCGACCTCCCTGGTCCGAACCCGGACCGGTGGAAGACGAAGAAGCGGCCCGGGAGCCCGCGGTGGGTGATGGTCGCGACGGTGACCCGCTGGCCGGGGACGGCCAGGCGCACCTTGGTCACGCTCGCCGGCACCGTCCCGAACAGCAGCCACTCGCGCGTCCCCGGGATCTGGTAGGTGCTCAGCGCGCCACCGCCGCCGAGCGCGCCGACGTAGCCGGTGTGGTCGGCCGTCGGCGTGAAGCCGCAGCTCATCGCCTCGGTGAGCCGGTGCGGCCCAGGGTTCTCGTACCTGTTGTCGATGGACTTGCGCCGGTCGGAGATCGAGTCGTGGAGGAAGTAGACGCACAGCAGCCGCCGGCCCACCCCGGCCGGCGCCCGCTTGGCGCCGTGGACCCACCATGGCTTGCCCGCGATCGTGCCGGACGCGATCTCGACCCCGCCGCCGTTGCGCCACCGCAGCACCCACGCGGGCAGCCGGCTCGCGGGCGCCTCCATGACCAGGTCCGGGACGACCGCGAGCGCGCCGATGGCGAGCAGGAAGATCCCGAGCCCCAGGCATCCGAGGCGGGACGACCGCCGCATCCACAAGGGTGGGCGGGTCGGCCCGACCCCCGTTGACTCCACCAGCCCGCCTCCCCCGTCCCGCCGTCGCGATCGCGACGGTCCAACCCGATATCCGGCAGCCCCGCTTGCTTGAACTCTTCGCGGCGTGCATCTCGATGCCGCAACGACGGCGCGGCGATGGGCTTACTCGCGGTAACAGTTCGGTTCGGGTCGGACGGAGGACCTACCCGCCCGCCCTGGTCTATGCTCCGGCGATGGCGTTCCGTGGATGGCCCGACGAGGCCCTGGAGTTCTTCGAGGGGCTCGAGGCCGACAACACCAAGGCGTACTGGACGGCGCACAAGCCGGTCTACGAGGCGAGCGTGTACGCGCCCATGGCCGAGCTGCTCGGCGAACTGGCCGACGAGTTCGGCCCCGGCCGGATCGCCCGGCCGTACCGGGACGTGCGCTTCAGCAAGGACAAGTCGCCCTACAAGACCGGCATCTACGCGACCCTGGACGACGGTGGCTACGTCCACTTCAGCGCCAATGGGCTGACCGCCGCGACCGGCTACTACATGATGGCGCCGGACCAGCTCGACCGGTACCGGCGCGCGGTCGATGACGGGAAGACCGGCACCGACCTGGTCGCCATCGTCGACCGGCTGACCGCCGCCAAGGTCGAGGTCGGCGGGAGGGACTCCCTCAAGCGCGCCCCCAAGGGCTACCCGGCCGACCACCCCAGGGTCGAGCTGCTGCGCCACAAGGGCCTGATCGCCTGGCGGCACTGGCCCGTGGCGGCGTGGCTGGGCACGGCGGCGGCCAAGCGGCGCGTGGTGGAGTTCCTCCGCACCGCGGCGCCGCTGCACGCCTGGCTCGACGAGCAGGTCGGGCCGAGCACGGTCCCGCCAGAACGCCGCTGAGCCGGCCGCGCGGCCGGGGATGGCTCACGCGCCCTGCGGGAGGCTGAGCGCCGTGGTCGCGCGGACGAGCGCGTTGCCGATCCCCCACCTGGCGCCCAGCTCGGCGAGCCTGGCGACGTCCGGTTCGGTGTGCGGCAGGGTCGTGTCGAGGTCGGGCAGCGCGAGCGTCCGAGCCGTTCGGACGACCTTGGGCGCCCGCGCCTGGTAGGCGGGGGCCGCGTTGCGCTTGCCCGCGACCCCGGCCAGGCGGGCATCGCCCGCCGCGGCCGCGTCCACCAGCGCGTCGAGCGTGCCGAAGCGGCGCAGCAGGCTGGCGGCGGTCTTCTCCCCGATCCCTGGCACTCCGGGCAGGCCGTCGCTCGGGTCGCCCCGGAGGGTGGCGAAGTCGGCGTACTGCGCCGGGGCGATGCCGTAGCGTGCCACCAGCGCGGCGGCGTCCATGACCTGGATGTTGGCGACGCCACGGCCGGTGTAGAGCACGCGGACGGCGCGGTCGTCGTCGATCAGCTGGAACAGGTCGCGGTCGCCGGTGACCACGTCGACCGGCATGGTGGCGTCCTCGGCAAGCGTGGCGATGACGTCGTCGGCCTCGTGCTCGGCGATGCCGAGGGTGGCGATGCCGAGGGCGGCGAGCGCGTCGAGGATGATCGGGACCTGCTCGGCGAGCCCTGGCGGCTCCGCCTCCCCCGGAGGGGCGCCGCCGGTGGGCGACGCGACCTGGTCGGCGAGGCGGTGCGTCTTGTAGGAGGGGATCAGCGCGACCCGCCAGGCCGGGCGCCAGTCCTGGTCGAGGCAGGCCACCAGGTCGCTGGGCCGGTAGCGCGTGATCAGCGTCGAGGTCATGTCCAGGAAGCCGCGGACCGCGTTGGTCGGGGTGCCGTCCGGCGCGGGCATGGCGCGCTTCACCCCGAAGAACGCGCGGAAGTAGAGGCTGGCGGAGTCGAGCAGCATCAGCGTCACGCGCCTGGCCTCCCCTGCCTCGCGGACCGTCGGTCACGCGAGGATGCCACAGGGACCGGCCTCCTCGGCGCTAGTGCCGCTTGGGAAACTTGGCGACGCCGCTGTCCGGGGCGCGGGAGGCGCTCGGCGGCTTGCGGCCCGACCGGATCTTCATGTGCAGGTGGTAGAGCGGGTGCTCGTGACGGGTGGGCAGCTGTCGCGACCCGTCGTCCGAACGGGCGTCGACCCGGTCCTTGAACGCGATGGCGATGAACACGACCCCGACTCCCGCCAGGAGCAAGGGGAGCACCAGGACCCACAAGACGCTGATCATTCCGCCCGTCACCGCCCTCGACCCCGCGGCCGGCACCCGTGCCAACGTCGCTCGGTCGACGTGGCCGGCTCGACTGCCGGTCCCGCCCCGCAAGCGTACGGCCTCGGCTCCTCGGGCGATAGCCGTCGGGGCAGTCCTCACGACTCGAGCAGGCGGGCGATGGCGACGGTACTCAACCATGGAACCAGGCTTGGCACCGCGCCCGTGGGGAAGCCAGGCCGTGACGAGACCCCGAGGTCGCAAGGGGGGCGTGAGACCGTGACCGTCGTCGAGTTCTCCAACCCCGACAAGGTGCTGTTCCCTGGCGACGGGATCACCAAGGCCGACCTGGCGCGCTACTACGAATGGGCGGCGGAGCGGATGCTGCCGCACGTGCGTGGCCGGCCGCTCCACATGCAGCGCTTCCCCGACGGGATCGACGGCGAGGTGATCCAGCAGAAGCAGGCGCCGGACTATTTCCCCGCGTTCGTCGAGCGCGTCGAGGTGCCGCGCAAGCGCGGCGGCAGCGTCACCCACGCGGTGGTGGAGAACGCCGACACGCTCGTCTACCTGGCCGACCAGGCGTGCATCACGCCGCACACCTGGCTCGCCCGCGCCGACCGGCTCGACAACCCGGACCAGCTCATCTTCGACCTGGACCCGCCGGGGCGCGACCTCGACACGGTCCGCGACGCGGCGCGGGCGCTGCGGGCGCTGCTCGGCGAGCTCGGCCTCCCCGCCTACCTGAAGACCACCGGCAGCCGGGGCTACCACCTGGTGGTGCCGCTCGACCGCCACGACGGCTTCGACCAGGTGCGGGCGTTCGCGCGCGAGGTCGCCAAGGAGCTGGCCGCGCGCGAGCCGAAGCGGCTCACCGTCGAGCAGCGCAAGGACAAGCGGCGCGGCCGGCTCTTCCTGGACACGGCGCGCAACGGCTACGCCCAGACGGCGGTGGCCCCCTACGCCGTGCGGGGGCTGCCGGGCGCGCCGGTCGCCTGCCCGATCGACTGGAGCGAGCTCGGCCGCGTCGGCCCGCAGGACGTCACCCTCCGCAACGCCCGCCGGCGGCTGGCCCGCAAGGCCGACCCGTGGGCCGGGATCTGGGACGACGCCGGCTCGCTGCGCGAGCCGTCCCGCCGCCTGGAGAAGCTACGCGCCGAGGGCACCTGACGCCGCGGGGCCCGACGATCGTTACGGAGCAGTGCGACGTTCTCGGACCACCCGGGTCAGGCGTTGACGCGGAAGCGCTCGGCGTCGGCAACTCACACGTGGGTAGTTTGCTTCTCCGCGCCTCGGTTATCCGGCCTCGTCGGAGTTACCAAGCCAGGCCCCTGAACCCGGCCGGCCGTCCGCGCTGGCGGATCTGAAGCGAGTTCATGCGGTACCCGCATGCCTTGGTTCGGCTGGGTGAGGAGGGGTCTGAGCCATGAGGGTGCTCGGCGTCAACGCCGTCTTCCACGATCCCGCCGCGGCGCTGGTGGTCGACGGCGAGGTCGTGGCGGCGGCCGAGGAGGAGCGCTTCACCCGGCGCAAGCACGGCAAGCCGCCGGTGCCGTTCGCCACCTGGGAGCTGCCGGAGCGGTCGGCCCGCTGGTGCCTGGAGGCGGTCGGCCTCGTGCCGGACGAGCTCGACGCGGTCGCGTACTCCTACGACCCGGCGCTGGCGCCGGCGCCGGGCGCCGACGTCACCGCCGACGGCTGGGAAGGGTTGCGCACCTTGTACGCCCAGCGGGCGCCGCTGTTCCTGCGCACCGCCCTGCCCGGGCTCGACCCCGCGTGCGTGCGCTTCGTCCCCCACCACGTCGCCCACGCCGCCTCCGCCCACCTGGCCGCGCCGTGGCCCTCGTCCAGCGTGCTGGTGCTCGACGGCCGCGGCGAGCGCGCCTCGCACCTCGCCGGGAGGGCGGTCGACGGCGAGCTGGAGGTCCTCGCCGCCCAGGAGCTGCCCCACTCCCTCGGCCTGCTGTACGAGGAGGTCACCGCGCACCTCGGCTTCCGCCGCTCCTCCGACGAGTACAAGGTGATGGCGCTCGCCGCCTACGGCGAGCCCGCCTTCCTGCGCGAGCTGCGCGAGGCGGTGCGGACCGACGGGCGCGGCGGCTTCACGGTCGCGCCCGTCGAGCTCGGCCTGATGGCCAAGCCACGCCGGCCCGGCGAGGACTGGGGCAGCGAGCACGCCGACCTGGCCGCCAGCGTGCAGGTGAGGCTGCAGGAGGTGCTGCTGGAGCTGGCCAGGTGGCTGCACGGGCAGACCGGCGACCGCGACCTGACGATGGCCGGCGGGGTCGCGCTGAACTGCGTGGCCAACTCCTACCTGGCCGAGCACGGCCCCTTCGAGCGGATCTGGGTACAGCCGGCGGCCGGCGACGCCGGCACCGCCCTCGGCGCCGCCATGCACGCCGCCACCGCGCTCGGCGACCGGGTCGCGCCGATGCCCGGCGCCGCCCTCGGCCGCGGCTGGAGCGACCAGGAGCTCGAGGCATGGCTGGCCGCCGCGCACCTCCCCTACGAGCGGCCGGCGGACCTGGCGGCGGCGACCGCGCAGGCGATCGCCGACGACGCCGTGGTCGCCTGGTTCCAGGGCCGTAGCGAGTACGGCCCGCGCGCGCTCGGCCACCGCAGCCTGCTGGCCAACGCCACCAGGGCCGAGAACCTGGAGCGGCTCAACGACGTCAAGGGCCGCGAGCAGTTCCGGCCGGTCGCGCCGATGGTGCTCGCCGAGCGGGCCGCGGCCGTGTTCGAGGGTCCCCTGCCGAGCCC
Source organism: Actinomycetes bacterium (assembly GCA_036377075.1). GTDB lineage: Bacteria > Actinomycetota > CALGFH01 > CALGFH01 > CALGFH01 > DASUZB01. The sequence continues at coordinate 12,111 of DASUZB010000298.1, forward strand.
GTACATGCTTTTCACCCAGCGGGTGCGGCCCGAGTGGCGCGAGCGCATCCCGGCCGTGGTCCACGTCGACGGCAGCACCCGCATCCAGACGGTCGACCGCGGCGACGAGCCCTTGATGGCCAGGGTCCTCGACGAGGTCGAGGCCCGCACCGGCGTGCCCGTGGTGGTCAACACGAGCCTCAACACGGCCGGGCGGCCGATGGTCGACGACCCGCGCGACGCGCTGGAGTGCTTCGGCTCGTCGCCGGTGGACGCCCTCGCCCTCGGGCCGTTCCTGGTCCGCCGTTCGGCCCTCGCCCGACCATGACCGCGACCGCCAGCTTCGACGTGGTCGTGCCGACGGTCGGCCGGCCGTCGCTCCGCGACCTCCTGGACGCCCTGGCCGCCCAGGTGGAGCGGCTGCCTGGGCGGGTCGTGCTGGTCGGTGACCGCAGCGACCGGGACGGGCCGCTGCTCCCGGGCGGGCCGCCGGCCGCCCTTGCCGGCCGCGTCGCGGTCGTCCAGTTGGGGCGGGGTCCGCGGCGCAGCGGGTCCCGGCCGGCGGGGCCGGCGGCGGCGCGCAACCTCGGCTGGCGCGCCGCGACCGCGCCCTGGATCGCGTTCCTCGACGACGACGTCGTGCCGGGGCCGACCTGGGCGGCGGACCTGGCGGCCGACCTCGCCGGCCTGCCGCCGGAGGTGGCCGGCAGCCAGGGGCGGCTGCGCGTGCCCCTGCCGGCGGGCAGGCGGCCCAGCGACTGGGAGCGCAACGTGCACGGGCTCGAACGCGCCCGCTGGGCCACCGCCGACCTCGCCTACCGGCGCGCGGTCCTCGCCGAACTGGGCGGGTTCGACGAGCGCTTCCCGCGCGCCTACCGGGAGGACGCCGACCTCGCCCTGCGCGCGGTCCGGGCCGGCTACCGGATCGTGCGCGGCCGCCGCGTCACCACCCACCCGGTGCGGCCGGCCGGCCGGCTGGTCAGCGTCCGGCTGCAGGCCGGCAACGCGGACGACGCGCTGATGCGGGCGCTGCACGGCCCGCGCTGGCGCGAGGCGGCCGGGGTGCCGCGCGGGCGCCGGCCCCGCCACCTGGCGGTGACCGCCGCCGGGCTGGTCGCCCTCGGCGCCGTCGCCGCCAAGCGGCGGCGCCTCGCCCTCGCCGCCGCGACCGGTTGGCTCGCCGGCACCGGCGAGCTGGCCTGGGCGCGCATCGCCCCCGGCCCCCGCGACCCCGCCGAGGTGGGCACGATGCTGGCCACCAGCGTCCTGATCCCACCGGCGGCGGCCTGGCACTGGCTCGTGGGCCTGGCGGCCGCCCGGCGCGACGTGCGGCGGCCCGGCGTGGCCGCGCCGGGGTGCCACCGCCGGCGCCCCGGCGCGGCCGCCACCCGGCGCGCGGGGCGCCGCCCTGCGCTGG
>DASUZB010000299.1:0-5330 GCA_036377075.1 Actinomycetes bacterium
GTGGTCAGCCTCAACGCCTCCCCCTACCGGCTGGAGAAGGGCGACCGCCTCGCCCCGATGCTCGCCACCAGGGCCGCCGACCACGGCGCCTACCTGTTCTGGGTCAACCAGGTGGGCGGCCAGGACGAGCTGGTCTTCGACGGGCAGAGCGCCTGCGTCGACCCACAGGGCCGCACGATCGCCCGGGCCGGCGCGTTCGACGAGGAGCTGCTCCTGGTCGACCTCGCCCTCGAGGAGGGCGCGACCGCCCGGCTGGCCGACCGGCCGCGCCGCGCGCCCGCCGCGGACGCCGGACCGGGGCTCACCGTGCGCCGCGTCCAGGTGCGCGACACCCTGGCCGACCCCGGCCCGCCGCTCCCCCAGCGCCTCGCCACCCCCCTCGGCGCGGCGGAGGAGGTGTACCGGGCGCTGGTCACCGCGACCCGCGACTACGTCACCAAGAACGGCTTCCGCTCGGTCCTGGTCGGCCTCTCCGGCGGCATCGACTCCAGCCTGGTCGCCGCGATCGCCTGCGACGCCCTCGGCCGCGACCGGGTCACCGGGGTGGCGATGCCGTCGGCGTTCTCCTCGGAGGGCAGCGTCGCCGACGCCCGCGCGGTCGCCGCCAACCTCGGCATCCGCCTGCTGGCGCTGCCGATCGTCGAGCCGGTCGAGGCGTTCCTCGGGGTGCTCAAGGAGGTGTTCGCCGGCACCGAGGAGGGCGTCGCCGAGGAGAACCTACAGAGCCGCTCCCGCGGCGTGGTGCTGATGGGGCTGTCCAACAAGTTCGGCAGCCTGCTGCTCAACACCGGCAACAAGTCCGAGCTGGCGGTCGGCTACTGCACCCTGTACGGGGACATGGCCGGCGGCTTCGGGGTGATCAAGGACGTGCCCAAGACGCTGGTGTACGAGCTGGCGCGCTGGCGCAACGAGGCCGGCGTGGTGATCCCCCAGTCGGTGCTGGACAAGCCGCCCTCCGCCGAGCTGCGCCCCGGCCAGCTCGACACCGACTCGCTGCCGCCCTACGAGGTCCTCGACCCGGTCCTCGAGGGCTACGTGGAGGAGGACCTCAGCGCCGACGAGCTGGTCGCCCAGGGCTTCGACCGCGAGGTGGTCGAGAAGGTGGTGCGGCTGGTCGACGGCGCCGAGTACAAGCGCCGCCAGGCGCCGCCCGGGCCCAAGGTGACCGGCCGGGCCTTCGGCAAGGACCGGCGACTGCCGATCACCAACCGCTTCCACGGCCGCGCCGAGCCCGCCCGCTGAGGCGGGTGTGCCCGGCCCCGCGTGGCACACTGGGAGGGCCAGGGGACCCCGGACGGGGCTCCAAGGATTCCCCCAGAGGAGGCCGCAATGCCGGTCACCATCGCCGACCTCGCCGCGATGAAGGCGCGCCGGGAACGGTTCGTCATGCTCACCGCGTACGACGCGCTGACCGCGCGCGTCCTGGACGAGGCGGGCGTCCCGCTGCTGCTGGTCGGGGACACGCTCGGCATGGTCGTGCTGGGCCACGACTCGACCCTGCCCGTCACCATGGAGGACGCGCTGACCTTCACCGCCGCGGTCGCCCGCGGCGCGCGCAACGCCATCGTCGTCGGCGACCTGCCGTTCGGCTCCTACCAGGCGTCGACCGCCGAGGCGGTGCGCAACGCCACCCGCCTGATGCGGGTCGGCGCCAACGCCGTCAAGCTCGAGGGCGGCACCCGCTCGGTGAAGGCGATCCGCAAGATGACCAGGGCCGGCATCCCGGTCATGGGCCACCTCGGGCTGACCCCGCAGTCGGTCAACGCCCTCGGCGGCTACCGCGTGCAGGGCCGCGGCGAGCGCGGCGACGAGCTGCTCGCCGAGGCCCACGAGCTGCAGGAGGCGGGCTGCTTCGCGCTGGTGCTCGAGGCCGTCCCCGCCGAGCTCGGCACCCGCGTCACCGAGGCGCTGGACATCCCCACCATCGGCATCGGCGCCGGCGCCGGCACCGACGCCCAGGTCCTGGTGATCTCCGACCTGATCGGCCTGACCCCCGACCCGGTCCCCCGCTTCGTCAAGCGCTACGCCGACCTGCGCTCGATCCTCGCCGAGGCCGCGCAGCACTTCGCCAAGGACGTCGAGGAGGGCCACTACCCCGCCCCGGAACACCAATACCACTAGGTTCATTCTGGGGGGAGCCCGAGACAGCTCCCCCCAGATCGTGTTTCGGGGGGACTGCGGGGGGCTCCGCCCCCCGCAGTCGTCGGGTACTTCGCCGGGATCCCTGCTTGGGCCCCGGGTCGCTGCAGCGGGATCGTGTTGGGCGTCCGTGGGCTGCGGCACTACTCCCGGCGCAGGGTGCGGAAGTCGCCTTCTTCGTAGCGGGCGAGCACGAACACCAGGTCGGCGAGGCGGTTGAGGTAGCGCAGCGCCTCCCGGTCGGCGAGCAGGCCGGCGCGGTCCATGGCGACCGTGTGGCGCTCGGCGCGGCGGATCACCGTGCGCGCGTAGTCCAGGAACGCCGAGCCGCGGGTCTCGCCGGGCACGACGAACTCCTCCGGCATCCGGATCCGCCCGGTGTACTCGTCGATGTGCTTCTCCAGCTCGTCGACCATCGCCGAGGTCACCTTGGTGGTCCCCGGGGTCAGCTTGTGGGCGTTCTCGGTCGCGGTGGCCAGCTCCGCGCCGACCACGAACAGCTCCCGCTGCAGGTGCAGGACCAGGTCGGCGAGGGCGCTGTCGGCGATGAACACGCGCGCCATGCCGAGCGCGGCCACCGCCTCGTCGGTGGTGCCGTACGCCTCGGTGCGGGGCTCGGACTTGTCGACCCGGCCGCCGTACAGCAGGCCGGTGGTGCCGTCGTCGCCGCCCCGCGTGTAGATCTTCACGGCCCCTCCTCACCAGCGGCCCGTCGGCGCCGCTCCTCGCTCAGGCGGGTGATCCGCACGCCCGCGTGGATCTTGTAGCGCCGGTTCACGCTCACCAGCACCGCCGTCAGGCCTTCCAGGTAGCGGGCGAGCCGCAGCGGCCCGGCGTCGATGCCGCGGCACCCGGGGATGACGTCGGCCAGCCCGATCACCACCGCCCTCGCCGCCGGGTCGTCGCCCACCACCAGCACGTCGCTGTCGACCTCGCGGGACGGGTCGGCGAGCAGGCGCGGCGGTGCGTGGTGGAACGCGGCGGTCACCCGCGACGCCGGCAGCAGCGCCTGCGCCTGCTCGGCCGCGCTGCCCTCCGCCACCGGCAACATGAAGGCGCCCAGCTCGTCCCAGCCGAGCGGGTTGACCACGTCCACCACCACCTTGCCGGCGAGCGCCCCGGCCAGCGCCGGCAGCAGCGCCGCCTGGCCCTCGAACGGGAAGGTCAGCAGCACCACCTCGGCGTCCGCGGCCGCCTGCTCGTTGACGACGGGACGGATCGGCAGGTCATGGTTGCTGAGCAGCTCGGCCACCACCCTCTGGCACCGCTCCTCGTCGCGCGAGCCCAGCAGGACCTCGTGCCCGGCCAGGGCGAACCGCAACGCCAGCCCCCGTCCCTGAGGGCCGGTCCCCCCGAGCAGGCCGAGGGTGAGCTGATCGGCCATACATCGCCTCCTTGGCATCGTCTGCACGGAGGCTACCCGCACCGGCGGCCATCGGGATAACCACGTGTTCCCAAAGGCAGAGCGAGCCCCGTATGCTCCATTCGCGGTGGTGGGAACGCGAGTCGGGCGGGTGGTCCAGATGGGCAACGGCGTCGAACCGGAAGAGACCCCGCCACCCGAACCACTCGAGCAGGACGAGAGCGGCGAGCGTGCCCTGGCCGCCAGCGAGGCGCAGCTCCGCATGGCCCTCGACGCCGCCCACACGGGCACCTTCGACTGGGACCTCGCCAGCGGCCGGCTGCGCTGGAACGCCAACCACGCCGAGATCTTCGGCCTCGACCTCGACCAGTTCGCCGGCACCTGGGCCGCCTTCGCCGAGCGCGCCCACCCCGACGACGGCCAGACCCTCGACGCCGCCGTCGACCGCGCCCTGCAGGGCGGCGGCGGCTTCGAGGTCGAGTACCGCATCGTCCGGCCGGACGGGCGCATCCGCTGGGCGCTCAGCCGCGGCCAGGTGCTCACCGACGACACGGGCGCCACCACCCGGGTGATCGGCACCACCCTCGACACCACCGAGTCCCGCACCGTCCGGGAGAACATCGCCCGCGCCTTCGAGAGCATCGGCGACGCCTTCTGCGCCTTCGACCACACCTGGAGGCTCACCTTCGCCAACCGCGAGGCCAAGCGCATCCTCGGCGGCGACGACCAGCAGGTGCTCGGCCACGCGCTGCTCGACGTGCTCCCCGACGCCCTCGGCACGGCGCACCAGCGCGACTACGAGCGCGCCCTCACCGACAACCTGGTGGTCGAGTTCGAGGCCTACCATCCCGGCCTCGCCGCCTGGTTCGAGGTGCGCGCCTACCCCTCGCTCGACGGGCTGTTCGTCTACTTCCACGACGTCACCGAGCGCAGGACCGCCGACGCCGAGCGCACCCAGCTCCTGGCGGCGGAGCGCGAGAACCGCGCGACCCTCGACCGCATGCTGAACCTCACCGCCACCTTCCAGGCCGAGGAGCTCAGCGGCACCGAGGTGGCCACCATGGTCTGCGACGCCGCCGTGCGCACCTTCGACTGCCCCTACGCCGCCCTCTGGCAGCTCGAGGGCGGCAGCCTCCGCCTGCTCGCCGAGGCGCCGGCGCGCCGCGGGGGCACCGCGGCGCGCACCATCCGCATCGACCACGTCGACCAGGTGCGCGACCTCGCCGGACCCGGGCCCACGTTCCGCCGCCACCCCGACCGCTCCGACCCGCTGTTCCCGGCGCGGCGCGGCAGCGGCGGCGCGCCGGCCAGCCTGCGCGTGCCCGTCGTCATCGGCACCCGCGTCGAAGCGCTCGTCGTGATCGCCTGGGACGCCGCCAGGGCGCCGAGCGCCGCCATGCTCACCGTGGTGCAGCGCTTCGCCGACCAGACCGCCCTGGCGATCGAGCAGGCCCGCACCCGCGAGGCCCTGGCGGAGGTGAGCGCGCTCTCCGCCCGCCTCCAGGCCGGCCTGCTCCCCACCCCGTCGGTCCGCGACCCGCACCTCGCCATCCACACCCGCTACCAGGCCGGCGAGGACCGCCTGCTGCTCGGCGGGGACTTCTTCGACGCCGTCGAGCGCCCCGACGGCACCCTCACCGTCCTGATCGGCGACGTCTCCGGCCATGGCCCCGACGCCGCCGCCCTCGGCGCCACCCTCCGCGCCGCCTGGCGCGGCCTGGCGCTGACCCTGCCCGACCCGGTCGCCACCGTCGCCGCGCTCGCCGCCGTCCTCGCCGCCGAGAACTCCGGCGAGGAGACCTTCGTCACCGTCTGCTGCGGCTCGGTC
>DASUZB010000300.1:0-33785 GCA_036377075.1 Actinomycetes bacterium
CAGCTGCGGCCGGCATCGGCGGGGACGTGACCGGACGCGGCCTGGAGCGGTTGGACCAGGACGAGGTCAACCGGATCATGGCGACACGACCGGGCTTTGCCCGCCCCTTCATCGACGCCATCGCCGCCGACCTGCGCGACAAGCCCCAGGTTGCCGGCTCGACCTGGATGGCCAGCGTCGCGGCCGACCACATCCCCGGGTTCCAACAGCATTCGATCGAGCAGCTCGTGCTCGACTCCCCGTACGAACACCAATGAGCGGGCAGGGAAGTCGATGACCGGAAGGAGCCGAGATGCGCAAGGTGATCGTTACCGAGTGGATGAGCCTCGACGGGGTCGTGCAGGCCCCCGGCGCCGCTGACGAGGACACCACCGGCGGCTTCGGGCACGGCGGTTGGCACCTGCGCTACTTCGACGAGGTCTCGCAGAAGTGGGTGGTCGAGAACCTGACGGCTGCGGGCGGATTCCTGCTCGGTCGCCGCACGTACGAAGGCTTCGCGTCCCACTGGCCGAACGCGTCCGAGGAGGAGCAGGTCATCGCCCAGCCGCTGAACACCAAGCCGAAGTACGTGGCGTCGACGACCCTCACCGAGCCGCTCGAGTGGCAGAACTCGACGGTGCTCCAGGGCGACGCCGCCGAGGCCGTGGCCGCGCTGAAGCGCCAGGACGGCGGCGACCTGCTGGTGATCGGCAGCACGAAGCTGGCACAGGCGCTGGTCGAGCACGACCTGGTCGACGAGTTCCGCGTGATGCTCGACCCAGTCGTCGTGGGCGGTGGCAAGCGCCTGTTCCGCGACGACGGTGCACTCAGGCCGCTCCGGCTCGCCGACAGCCAGGTGACCACAACGGGCGCGATCCTGGCGACGTACGCCCGGACCGAGCGCTGGCCGCGCCGGGGTGACGACGGCCGCGCGTGAGCTCGGCGACGTCCTTCGTGGCCACCTCGAATTGCTTCCGACGATTCCGCCGGGCCCGTGCATCCTGCTGGGGGCGGCGGCGCTGGTCACCTGGGGGCCGTGGCGCTGGACCCCGGTCGTCCGGACGGTTGCGGCCCTCCTGGGGTTGGTCCTTGGCACGATGTCGACCGTCTTGAACTGGGGAATGACCGCGCCGCTGAGCGACCCGGGTCGGCCGGCCGGGTTGGGGGTTCCAGCTCGACCAGGTCCACCTAATTCGGCTCGGACCCAATGGGCCTACGCGGCCGCGTTCCGTGGAGAACGCGCGTACTCGAGCGCGCTCGTAAGAAACAGACCGTACGATGCCCTGTGATCGTGTGAGCAGCGGCAATCGCGCAACACGCTTCGTGGTGCGCGACCCGCCAGCCGCGCCGCTTCACGCGAGAGGTGCGACTGGTCCGCGTATCCAGCGTCGTGGGCCAGGCGTCCGAGGTTCCCGTACTGGGGTTGGTCGGCACCGGCGAGCGCGAGGAACCGCTGGAATCGGAACATCCGCTGCAGCGCCTTCGGGGTCAGACCGGTCGCACGTTCGCAGCGGCGACGGAGCTGCCGCTCCGAGATGTGCAGGGACGTTGCGAGCGAGCGGACGCCGTCACCAGGTGACACGAGCAAGCGCCGCACCATCTCGAGCGCGAGCCGGTCGGGCGCCACCGGTTCGGTCAGGATCCGCTTGACGAGCGCCGACTCGAGCAGCGCCAAGGCCGCTTGCGGCGACGGCGCCGCGCCGATCCCCTCGCCCAGCTCGACGGCGACGCCTCCCCACAACTCGTCGGCTGCGAGCTCGAGATCGAGCAGCTCCGAGACGGGCATCGGCAACGCCGCCGAAGCCGCGCCGGGGTGGAAACGCACGCCAACAGCCACGGTCCTGGGTGCGAGCAACTCTTCCGTAGGACGGGTCTGCGGTCCGACGAGCTTCGGGATCGAGCCGACGGGGCAGACGAGCTCGGTGCTGCCGTTCGGAATGGTGCGGCGCAGGTACGGCGGTGACTGCGGCCCCATCTGCTGGATCCAGGCGGAGGTGACGTACTCGCGCAAGGGCCGGATCGGCAACCGCTCGCGAAACGACTGCGACGTCCACAGGCGCTCTTCCATCGACGGCGACTACCCAGCCGGAGTCTCGCCAACCGCGTGATCAGCCGCTGGGATGGCCGATTCGTCCAAGACGTGTCCGCCTCTTGCTTCTACTCTTGCCCGGATCCCGCGACAAGGGGGTGAGCTACGTGCGCAAACTCGTCGTCTGCAACGCGGTGTCGTTGGACGGCTACTACACGGGTCCCGACGACGACGTGATGGTGCTGGAGCTGGATGGCGCCTTCGACGCTTACAACGCCGAACGGCTGCGCGCCGCCGACATCCTGCTGCTGGGCCGGTCGTCGTTCGAGGGCTTCAAGGGCTTCTGGCCGCCGATCGCCGACGACCCCCGGTTCACCGACGCGCAACGGGAGGTGTCGCGGCTCGACAACGCGATCGACAAGGTGGTCGTCTCCGACAGCCTGACGGCTGAGCAAACCGACCCCTGGCACAACACGCGCATCATCAGGCGCGCCGACGCGCACCAGCAGATCGCCGAACTGAAACGCGAGCAGGGCAAGGAGATCCTGGTGTTCGGGAGCCGGACACTGTGGAGCGACCTGCTCGCCAACGACCTCGTCGACGAGATCCACCTGATGGTCGGACCGGTCGTCGCGGCTGGAGGGACGCCGATCTTCGACCACGGCTCACCGCTCGCCTCGGCGCACCGACCCGGCGAACCACCAGTCGACGCGGCACGCTTCCTCCGCCTGGTCGACACGCGCACCTGGGACGGCTCCGGCAACGTGCTGCTGCGCTACGAGGTGCGAACGCCGCAGGAAGGAGAAGGCAATGCGTGACGTCATCGTGAGCGAGTTCATGACCCTCGACGGAGTCGTCCAGGCCCCGGCGTACCCGGATGAGGATACGAGTGGCGGCTTTGCCCACGGGGGTTGGCACACGGGCTACCTCGACGACGCCGCGATGCGGTGGGTCGTCGAGGGCGTCTCGTCCGCGGGCGGGTTCCTGCTCGGGCGGCGCACCTACGAGAGCTTCGCTGAGCACTGGCCCAAGGCCGGCGACGAGGAGCAGGCGCTGGCCCAGCCCCTGAACACGCGGCCGAAGTACGTCGCCTCGCGCAAGCTCACCGAGCCACTCGAATGGCAGAATTCGTCCCTGCTCAGCGGCGACGCCGCCGACGCGGTGCGCGGGCTCAAGGGCGAGGACGGTGGCGACCTGCTCGTCCTTGGCAGCACCCAGCTGGTGCGGTCGCTGGTGCAGGCGGGCCTGGTCGACCAGTTTCGCCTGATGATCGACCCAGTCCTCGTCGGCGGCGGCAAGCGCCTGTTCGGCGATGACGGCGCCCTGCGACCGCTTCGCCTGGTCGACAGCCAGGTCACTTCGACCGGCGCGGTGCTCGCGACCTACGCACCCGCCACCGCCTGACGGCCCCGCCGGCCGCGATGGCCGCCGACCGCCTCTCCCGAAATGCCCGGGATGCCAGGCGGAGCTCGGGTTGCAGATGACGAAGGAGACCGAGCACGAGCAGGCGATCGGGGGGTTAGGGCGAGGTGGCGCTGAGCCGCCTTGCCGTAGTGGCGCTGCTACGGCGCCGGCCGGCCGGCCCTGAGCCTGGCCAGCGCAGCCCGCAGCCGCTCGGCCCGCTGCTGCGGGGTCCTGGCCTTCAACAGCGGCAGGACGACGGCGTAGCGCTCGGACCTGCCGAGCAACTCGAACGCCGCCTGCGCCTGGTCGTCACGGTCGAGCGCCGCCATCAGGTCGGGCGGGGCGGTGGCGTTGCGCTGCGACTCGTACGCCGCCGCCCAGCGGCCGTCCGCCTTGGCGGCCTCGACCTGGGCCAGGCCCGGTGGTCGCATCCGACCCGCCGCGACCAGGGCCTCGACCCGGGCGACGTTCACCTTCGACCAGGCGCTCCGCGGCCGGCGCGGGCAGTACCACTGCAGGAAGAACTGCTCGTCGAGGCGGCGGCGGGTGCCGTCGATCCAGCCGTAGCACAGGGCCACGTCGAGCGCCTCGCTGACGGTCACCGAAATGACGGGCGAGCCCTTCTTGGCGATCTTCAGCCAGACGCCGGTCGGCCGCTGCCAGTGGGCTGCCAGCCAAGCCTCCCATTCGGTCGGGCTGGCACAGCTGAGGACGTCGCTCACGCCTGCTCCCGCGCGCGCAGGACCTCCAGGTAGTGCGGGTTGTACATGACGCCGAGGATGTTCCCGAACGGGTCGACAACGGCGGCGGTGACGAAGCCGGCCGTCCCCCGCTCGGTGACCGGCTGGTACTCCTTCGCGCCCATGGACAGCAGCTTCTCCACCGCGGCCCGCACGTCGTCGACGTGCCAGTAGAGCACCGCGCCGCCGGCGCTCGCCGCTGGCCCGTCCGGCGCGTAGCGGCGGTCGATCAGTCCCAGCTCGTGCTGGTAGTCGCCGATGCGGAACTCGACATACCCCAGGCGGGCCCGGTGGTAGTCAGGGTCATCGGGGCCGAGGATGCGGCCATCGAGCTCGGCGCGTTCGAAATAGGGCTCGACGCCCAGCAGCTCGGCGTACCAGTCCCTGGCCGCGGCCAGGTCGGCCGCCCAGTAGTTGATCGTCGCGAACCCGCGAAGCATCGCCACACTCCTCGTCCAGGTGGGATCCGGGCCGCCGCGCCGGACGTGCCTGCCATGGTAAAGGTCCTTGCGGAAAGCAAAGTTCCTCTAACCCGAGCGAGTCGGAGGTTGCGCGGAACCGCGCCAACGCCCGGTTCTTCACCTCAGTGGACGATGACGTCGGGGTGGGGTGGCTCGGCGAACAGGCGCTCCACCAGGTCTTGGCGCCGTTGGAGCGTGGCCCGCTGGTTGACGTAGCCCTTGTCGGTGATCTCGCCGGCGTCGAGCGACGGTGGCTCCTCCACGATGAGCAGCCGCGCGACCCGCTGGGACGACCCAGCGCCGCGGTTCAGCCGCTCCAGTGCCCCGGCGAGTGCGGCGCGGATCGATGGGTCGCGGGCGAGGGTGGCCGGGCCCGTGGAGCCGTCGCCGCGCGGGCGCAGGGACGTGGACGGCGGGGCGAACAGTCGCGGTTCGGGGGTCGTCATCGGCGCACTCCCGGGTCCCGTCGGCATCCACCCAGCACCAGGGTGCCGGGCGAAATCGTGCCACCCAGCTGACCGGTTGGTCGAGGGCCACCCCGAGGCGGCCAGGCGATCTTGAACAGTGGGGGGCCGTGCCGTGCCGGTGACGGTCGCCACGCCGGGCCGGGCCTTGGCATCTGTCGGCTGCCACCTCCCCTGCGAGCGCCGCCGTGGGGTGGTGGGCCGGGGCGGGCTCGCCGGGTGGGGTCGGCCCAGGCCCACCCGTCGCGCCAGCTCAGGCGGATGGCTGGTAGCCCTTGCCGGCTTCGGACTGGAACGCGCCGCCGATCGCCTCAAGGCCGCCCGGCGCGGAGCCGTCCACCCTCGAGAGGTAGACCGCCCGCGTCGGGAGCTGTGCGGGGTTGCTGTAGTCGAGCGGGCCGGCGACCAAGCCGCCGGTGTCGAGGCCCGAGACCTGGCGCAGGGCGTTCAGCGTGCCCTGGCGCGTGAGGTCCTTGTTGTCGCAGGCCTTCTGCAGGATGGCGCGCATGACCTGGGCCTGCACGTAGCCGAACTCGGAGCCGACCTGCGTCGGCGTCGCGCTCGGGTAGGCCTTGGCGAACGCCTCGGCGAGCTTGGTGGCGGCCGGGGTGTCGAGGGCGACCGGCGCGATGCTCGACACCACGAAGAGGTTGGCCTGCAGGGCGGGGCCGGCCGGGGTCTTGAGCAGTTGTGGGGTGAAGCCGGGGCCGTCGGCCACGATGGGGACGTTGAGGCCGACGGACTTGGCGACGCCGGCGAGCGAGGCGGTCTGGGACGGGCCCGCCGACAGGAGGATCGCCTTCACCCCCGCGCCCTTGAGCGCCGTCACCTGGGCGGACAGGTCGGTGTCGGCGGGGGTGATCTTCTGCCTGACGATCGTGAGGCCCTTCCGGCCGGCCAGGTACTCGCTGCCGCGCAGGGCGTTCTCACCGTAGTCGCCGGTGAAGTAGACGTGGCCGACCTTGTCCCCGGACTTGATGCCCTTGTCGCGCATGAGCCAGTCGAGGGCGCTGATCGCCTCCACGTCGTAGGTCGTCCCGGTGATCTGAATGTGGGGGTCGGGCAGGACCGCGGAGGTCCAGCCCGCCAGGCCGACGAGCATGCCGTCCTGGTCGATGGAGGGCTTCAGCGCGGCGACCACGGGGGACCCGAGCAGGGTCTGCAGGCCGAGGACGTCAGGGGCCATGGCGCGGTACAGCCCGACCGCCTTCTGGGGGTCGTAGCCGTGGTCCTTGACGGTCAGCTCCACCTTGCGGCCGCACACGCCGCCGGCCTGGTTCTGCTCCTTCCAGTAGAGCTGGGTGCCCTGCACGAGGCTCTTGCCCAGCGGCGCGAACACGGCGCTCAGGTCGGTGAGGACGCCGAGCTTGATGGCGCTGTCGGTGACGCCGGGGCCGGCCTTGACGCCGCCGGCGCCCTGGGTGCTGCTCTTGCGGGCCTTGCCGCAGGCCGCCAGCGCGAAGCAGAGGACGAGGACGAGCGCGACCGCGGCTGGCCGCGTGATCCGTCGGCGCATGTGACCGCTCCTTACGGCTCGGAGGTGGACGAGGTTGCGGGGCTGCGGGCGGCAGGTGCGGGCAGGCGGTCGCCCAGCCGCTGGGTGAGGCTTCGCAGGCCACTGGGCGCGAACAGCAGGACCGCCACGATCGCGGCGCCGTAGGCCAGCCGGGCCACCTCCGGCGCGCCGAAGCCGCCGCTGCCCGGCTCGGCCAGGAACGGCAGCACGTCGCTGTAGTGGTCCAGGACGGCCGGCAGGGCGGTGACGAAGACCGCGCCCACGACCGCGCCGCCGACCGAGCCGAGCCCACCGACGATGATCATCACCAGGTAGTCGACGGACAGCAGGAAGCCGAAGCTGTCGGGCACGATGCGGCCGAAGGCCAGCGCCAGCAGCACGCCGGCGAGCCCGGCGTACATCGACGAGACGGTGAACGCGGCGGCCTTGTAACGCGCGACGTCGACGCCCATGACCGCGGCGGCGACCTCGCCGTCGCGCACGCCCTCGAGCGCCCGCCCGGGGCGGCCGCGGATGAGGTGGCGGGCGTACCACCAGGCGGCCACGACCAGGACCAGGCCGAGGTACCACAGGCGTTCGAGCGGCCCGTAGGCGACGCCGAGGACGGTCAGGTCGGGGTCGCCGGCGGTGAAGGAGAAGCCGGGGAGGCTGAACGGCGCGGCGTCGCGGCCGTTGAAGCCGCCGGTGACCGCCGTGGCGTTGAGCAGGATGTGCTGGCCGAGGAAGACCAACCCGAGCGAGGCAAGCCCGAGGTGGATGCCCCGCAGGCGTCCGGCGATCGGGCTGAACAACGCCCCGGCCAGCCCGGCGAGCAGCACCGCGCCGACCATCGCCAGCGGCGGCGGCAGCCCCGCCCCGACCAGGCCGCGCTCGTCGCCGCCGGCGAGGAACACGTAGCCGTAGGCGCCGACCGCCAGGAAGAACGCGTGCGCCAGCGAGAGCTGCCCGGTCACGCCGACCAGCAGCGTCAACCCGATCGCGCCGATGGCGGCGGCCATGGCGAACAGCCCGGTCTGCAGCCAGAAGCTCTCCAGCGACAGCGGCAGCGCCAGGACGAACACGACCAGCCCGGCGCGAGCGAGCGAGCGCGCCGGGCGGGAGCCGAGCCACCGCCGCACGCGGTCAGGCACGGCGGACCTCCTTCGCGCCGAACAGCCCGGAGGGCCGCAGCAGCAGCACCACCACCATCAGCGCGTACGGCACGACGTTGCCGAGCCCGCGGCCGAGGAAGGCGAGCTGGTCCTGGTAGCCGGCGGCCAGCGTGGACGCGACGCCCAGGACCAGCCCGCCCACCAGCGCGCCCGTGGTCGAGTCCAGGCCGCCGAGTACCGCGGCGGGAACGGCCGCGCCCAGTGCCGCCAGGCCGACGCCAGCGTTGATCCCGGGAGAGGGGAAGGCGGTGAAGAACAGGCCCGCGGCCGCGGCCAGCGCACCCGCGAGCGCCCAGGCGCTGGCGGTGAGCGGCCCGAGCCGGATGCCCATCAGGCTGGCGGTCTCGGCGTCCTCGGCCGCGGCGCGCATCGCGATCCCCCAGTCGGAGAGCTTGAACGCGGCGAGGAACCCGCCGACCAGCAACAGCGCCACCGCCGCGGCCACGACCCGCGCCTCGGGCAGGCGCGCCCCGCCAAGCCGGACGACGGCGGCGCCCCACGGGTCGCCAAGGGTGAGCACGTCGGTGCCGATGCGGCGGGTCAGCTCGGTGGCCAGCAAGATGTCGACGCCGAGGGTGAGGATCGCCAGCGTCCCCAGGTCTGCGTGCCGCAGGCGGCGGACGAGGACGAGCTCGATGAGCGCGCCGGCGACCGCCGCCACGGCCACGCCGAGCAGCGCGGCGCGCCCGAAGCCGAGGCTCTCGTGGGTGCGGCCCGCCACGTACGCGCCCAGCAGCACCAGCGAGCCGTGGGTGAAGTTGACCACCCGGGTCGCCTTGAAGACGACCACGAAGCCGAGCGCGATGAGCGCGTAGATGCAGCCGAGCGACAGGCCGCCGACCAGCAGGGTGGTGAACTGGCTCATCGGCGCCCCTCGCCGGTAGGGCCTTCAGCGGCGCGCTCGTCGCCCGACGAGCCGAGGTAGGCGCGCAGGACGTCGGGGTGGCGCTGCACCTCGGCGGGGGTGCCCTCGGCGATGCAGCGGCCGAAGTCCAGCACGGTGACCCGGTCGGCGATGCCCATCACGAAGGCCATGTCGTGCTCGACGAGCACGATCGAGATGCCCAGCTCGGCACGGACCTCGGCGATGACGCGCGCCATCCGGCGGGCCTCGTCGGCGGTCATGCCGGCCACCGGCTCGTCGAGCAGCAGCAGCGCCGGCTCGGCGCAGAGCGCGCGGGCCAGCTCCACGCGCTTGCGGTCCCCGTAGGACAGCGTGCCCGCGCGCTGGTCGAGGTGGTCCTGCAGTTGCAGCAGCTCGGCGACCTCGCGGACGCGGCCCTCCTGCCTGGCCTGCTCGTGCCGCGCGCGGCGGGTCCCCAACCCGGTCGCGACGAAGCCCGCGCGGGTCAGGCGGTGACGACCGAGCATGAGGTTGTCGGCCACCGTCGCGCCGGGGGAGAGCGAGAGGTGCTGGAAGGTGCGGCTGATGCCGAGCCGGGCGATCTGGTGCGGCCGCAGCCGCGTCAGCTCCCGCCCGGCGTAGCGCACGCTGCCTCCGCTGGCCCGGTAGACGCCGGTGAGCACGTTCAGGCAGGTTGACTTGCCCGCTCCGTTGGGCCCGATCAGGGCGTGCAGCGATCCCGGCCGTACGCTGAACGACGCTTCCGAGAGCGCGGCGACCCCGCCGAAGCGCACCGACAGGTCCGCGACGACCAGCTCGTGCGCCGGGCTCGTCGGGGCGGCGGAGTCTCCGCGGCGCGGCGAAGGTGGGACGACGACCGCGCCAACGCCGAGGTAGCGGTCGCGGACCGCGTCGGTCGCCGCCAGCATCGCCGAAGGGCCGTAGAGCGCGACGCGGCCGACTTCCAGCACGTAGGCCTCGCCGGCCAATTCGAGTGCCAGCGCAGCGTTCTGCTCGACCAGGACGATCGCGGTGCCCCGCCGGTTGATCTCGACGATCGCCTCGCCAATCCGCTCCACCACCCGCGGCGCCAGACCGAGCGACGGCTCGTCCAGCAGCAGGAGCTTCGGCGCGGCCATCAGCGCCCGACCGATCGCCAGCACCTGCTGCTCCCCGCCGGACAGCAGTCCGGCACGCTGCCTGCGTAGGCGCCGCAGCACGGGGAACAGCCCCAAGACGCGAGCCTGCGCCTGGGCGCGGGCCTTGTGCGGCGAGGGAAGCCCACCGGCGCGCAGGTTCTCCTCGACGGTCAAGCCGCCGAAGACCTGCCGCCCCTCGGGGACCTGCACGACGCCGGCGCGGACGACGGCCGCCGGGTCCATGCCGTCGAGCCGGCGTCCGGCGAACTCGACCGACCCGCCGTCGACGGCGCCGCCGTGGAACGGCAACGTCCCGGAGACCGCGCGCAGCAGCGTGCTCTTGCCCGCGCCGTTGTTGCCCAGCACCGCCACGATCGCCCCGTCGGGAACCGACAGCGACACCCCGCGCAGCGCGCGCACGGCCCCGCCGTAGGAGACGTCCAGGTCCCGCACGTCGAGCAGGGGGCGCGGGGCGCCGCTCGCATGCTGCGCCGCCCCGGCAGGCGTCGCCCGCTGTGGTGACGCGCGTAGCAAGGGCCTCACCTCGATGTGTGAGCCGGGCCTGGCCCGCCCTGCGGCCGACCGCTGTCGGCCGACGCCGTACCGGAACTCGGGACGCGATGTTAGACATAGGGTTGTCGGAGCGTCAATCTATTGTCAATTGATTGGCGCTGGGCGTCCCGCCGGCGGCCCGGTGACGGTACTCAGGCCTGGTCGCTCTCGGCTTCGCGCGCCTGCCACCACGCCAGGGAGGGGCGCTCCCAGCGGGCGGAGCGCTCCAGCATCAGGCGGCGGGCCTGCTCGCCGGTCCAGTCCGGCGGCAGCAACGCGGGCGGCAGGCCGGGGTCGGCGAGCACCAGCCGGCGCCATTCGTAGAGCAGGTGCGTCCGCTGTGCCAGCGCCTCGGCGGGCGCGCCGGGCTCGACCTCGGCGAACCGCTCGATGAAGACCTTGTAGCGTGCGGCCAGCTCGGAGGTGTCCCAGGCCTGCGCGACCAGCCGCTCCCGCTCGGCTGGGTCGTCCAGGCGCGCGTGGAGCAGGGTTCCGTGCACCACCGTGCCCAGCGAGCGCAGCACCTGGCGCGCCTCGTCGGCGTGTGAGGGGTGGGGGCTGATCCATACGCCCGGGCCGAGCGAGCCGAAGCCGGCCCAGCCGAGCGAGGAGCGCAGGCGGTGGCGCAGCTCGCGGTGGCGCTCGGGGACCGTGGTCAGCAGGACCAGCCAGTCGCCGTCCCAGTCGCGCTCGGGGCCGGGCGCGAACAGCCGCGCCCTCCCGCTGCGCAGGAGCCTGCGGCCCTCGGCGGTGACGTGCCAGCGCACCCGCCGGCCACGGCGTTCCGCTGCCAGCCAGCCTGCCGCCTGGCTGCGGGCGAGCGCCTGCCGGGCGGTCCTCTCCTCGAAGCCGACCAGGCCGAGCGCATCGACCAGGGTCCCGGTCCAGACCGGGCCGTCCTGCTGGTCGAGCACGAACTGGCCGAGCAGCATCAACAGGTAGGCGCGAGCGCTCGGTCCCCTGAGCACGCCCCGGCGTGCCCGCGCCCTGCGCGAGGCCGGCCTGCCGCCATCGTCCGGGTCGGGTCGCGGCCGCGTCATCTCCGGCGGTTCTCCTAGCTCGGCGGCATCCCTGTCGACGGATCGGTCAGGCTGCCCGCAACGGTACGCCTTGCCGCCGAGCCCGCGGAACGACACCGCTCGGGCGGCTCACCAGGAAGGCAGGTCGGGTCGGTCGCCGTCGTGCCATGGATGGAAGACCCGGTGGCTGACCAGCGGTCCTGGGCGGAAGTCGGCGAACGCCGGCGCGTCGCCGAGGCCGAGCGCGACCGCGGCGGCCTGCAGGCGCTCGGTCGACGCGGCCTGGTCCCAGTGGCCGGCAGTGGCGCGGTGGGCAACCGCCTGCAACGCCGCGACGATCTCCGAGGCGGCGAAGGCGCAGTGCCCGCGCCGGGCGACGTAGGCCTGGCGAAGCAGGCTCCGGTCGCCCGCGGCGCGGACCTGCTGGGCGTAGCGGTGCTCGTACTCGACCGGGGCCAGCTGGTCGTAGATGGTGTGCAGGTCCAGCTCCGGGACGTCCAGGTGGCCGGTGACCGTCGAGGTGCGCGCCAGCGACGCGACCGCGGCGGCGCTGGCGCGGACGCTCGCGTGACGGGTCAGGTTGGCCAGGTCGGCGCGCAGGTCCAGGCCGGCCTGTCGGTACAGGGTCCGCACCACGTTCCGGTAGGGCGAGCGCGCCAGCAGCGCGGCGTAGTCCACGCCCACGTTCCACGACGCGTTGCCGCCTGCCGCCAGCTCGATGAAGTACCGGGCCGGCATGATGAACGGCAGGGTACGCAGCAGCCAGTCGTACTGCGCCTTGGCGATGCCGGCGGCGTCGCGCGGCGGCTCGGCCTGCTGGGGGGACCAGGTCGGCAGGTTCAGCAGCGCGGTCCCCAGCGCGACCCGGGCGCGGCCCTGCACGGTCGCCTGCGCGTTGGTCGCAACCGCCGAGAGCTGCCCGGCCGCCGCGGCACCCTCGCCCGGGTCGGCATAGCCGACCAGCTTGATGGTCTGGTCGGGGGTGAGCAGCCGGTGCAGCGCGTACTCCCCGTCGAGCTGGTAGTTGTTCAGGTCGATGCCGCCGGCCATCAGCCCGCAGGTGGACACCACGCCGTCGAGGCGGCGGCCGGCGCGCTGCGCCTCCTGCGCGCTGATCAGCCCGCCCATCGAGGTCCCAAGCGCCAAGGTCAGGCGCGGGTGGCCGATGATGCGCTCGATCGCGGCCAGGCTGGCGAACTGGTCACGAGCGGCGCTGGCCAGCGCCCACAGCGAGCCGTTCGGGTCGTAGGAGGAACCCACCAACGCGAAGCCACGCTGCAGCAGCCCCTGCTGGGTGGCGGCGTCCGGCGCGTCGGCCGGGCTGAGCGAGCCGAACCCGTGGCTGTAGAGCACCAGCACGCCGTGCCAGTCTGCCGGGACGTCGGCGATCCAGGTGCCACCGTCGTCCAGCGCTCCGCCGTAGTGCGTCACGCTCGGCTCGGCGACCGCCGCGCGAGGCGGCTGGCCGGCCAGGCCAGCCACGCTCAGCAGGACGGCCAGGACGGCGCCCAGCACCGCCACACGGGATCCACGACGGGTCATGACGGCCTCCAAGCCGCAACAGGGGGGAGAAGCGCATGACGGCGTGAACTTAGACGTTATGGATTACGGACGTCAACCTTATGTAGAATTAGCGTGTGGCGTCCCGGACACACTGGCGTCCTGCGGGCGGATAGCAGGAAACGTGCACTCGTGCGCCCACGGAACCCAATCGCTACTTCCGGCGTGGCAAGGGGCGGGTGTGGTCAGGCGTCGGCCTCGGTGGTGCCGGGCGGTCCGGCCAGGACCGTGGGGACGTACTCGAGCAGCTGCAGCCGACCGTCGAAGGTGCGGCTGCTGACCATGTCGAGGGCGACGTCGGGGTACCCGTCGTAGATCCGGTCCCGACCGCTGCTTCCGGTGATGACGGGGAAGACGACCACGCGGAAACGGTCCACGAGACCGGCCTTCAGGAGCGAGCGGCACAGGGTGAGGCTGCCCAAGGTGCGCATCGACGTGGTGCCGTTGTCCTTCATCTCCCGCACGGCCTCGACGGGGTCCTGGGTGACCAGTTGGGTGTTCGGCCACGACAGCGGCTCGGTCAAGGTGGTCGAGAAGACGACCTTCGACAGGCCCGCCAGGACCTCGGTACCCGGCTCACCGTCGGTGGCCAGGCCGGACATGAGCCGATAGGTGTTCGCGCCCATCAGGACGGTGTAGTCCGCTTCCGGGTGGTCCCCCAACCAGGCGAGGTACTCGGGCCCTCCAGGCCCCACCAGCCGGGCCAGCCCTCGGCGGCCCCGAATCCATCGAGCGAGGTGATGAAGTCGATGACCAGTTCTGGCACCTGCGATCCTTTGAGTGAATTGGTGAATGGCTATCCGCCGCCAACGACTCGCTAGGCAGTGCTCCCAGAGGGACCCTACCGCGAGTCCAGCGACCGCGCCGAGGAGCGCGTCCGTCACGTCGACCACCCCTGGGCGCCTGAACGGCCGTCAAGAGCCGACGGATCGCCAGCAGTGCCCTGTGAAGCGGTCATTCGACCGCGCTGGCTAGCCGGCCGTCACCGTGAGGGGTGCAGCAAGGTCGTCGAGACGAGGTGCCCGGTCAGGTCCAGGCGCATGGGCTTGTACCGCCAGGTGGCGTACAGCGCCAGCTGGTCGGAGAAGTGCGGGCTTGCCGGGTCGCCGCTCTGGCCGGGGGCGACCACGTTCTCCGCCCACTGGTGACGGCCAGCGCCGAGGTGGACGATCTGGTTGTAGGTGCCGCGGTTCATCCAGATCGTGTCGGGCACCTGTGGGGTGAGCGGCAGCGCCTCCCAGCTGATGTGCGCGGCTGGCTGCAGCCAGCCTGCGGGGTCGGGCCCGTACTGGCTGGTCAGCTGGTCGAGGGCGGACCTCAGTGCCGCCGTCACGGCGCCGTCGACGCTGTGGCCGTCGAGGTAGTCGTGCGCCAGCGGCAGCGACCGCGGCGCCGCGCCGATCACCCGGGCCATGAGGTTGCCCAGCACGTTGGGGTCGAAGCCGGGGAGCTCGTCGCCGAGGACCTGGTCGACGAGGGTCTGCCACCAGGTGTTGAAGATGGCGACCGAGGGTTGGTCGTAGCGGCCGTCCTGGTCGGCGTCGGTCTGCAACCAGTTCCATGCGTGCAGTTGCCGGAGGGTTGCTGGCAGCCGCGGGTCGGCGCTGGGGTCGACGTGGCCGAGCAGGTCGTCCAGCAGCGTGGAGACGAACACGGTGTCGGCCGAGCCGGACGGTGTGTCCGTCGTCCAGCCGGCCGTGCGGTTGAGCTTCTCCAGGGTGCGCACCGTCGCGGTGCCCGGCGCGACCCTTGACAGCTGCTGCGTGAGCGTGGTCACCCGGTGCACCGGGCCCCAGTCCCAGAACCCTGCCGAGGAGTTGGCCCAGCCGGGGGCGGGCTTGTTGTTCCAGCTGGCCAGCCAGTCCTGCTGCGGGTTGAGCGTGTGCGGCTGCTGGCTGAACGGCAGGAATCCCTGCCACTCATCGCTCCCGGTGCCGTCGTGGGGGAGGAACGGGTTGTCGCCGGGGGCCCGGACGGGGATCCGTCCGATGTGCCAGTAGGCGATGTTGCCGCGGTTGTCGGCGTAGAGGACGTTGAAGTTGTAGGAGGCGCGCGCCGCGGCGGCGGCGAACTGCTCCAGCGTGCGAGCCCGGCCGAGGCCGAGCCAGGCGTCGTAGGTCTCGAGCTCCATGCCGCGTACGGCGAGCTTGATCGAGATCGCGGTGGTCTGATCGGTCGGAGCGTTCGGCAGCGGCGAGATGACCGGCCCGTGGACCGTTTCGCACAGCTGCTGGGCGCCGGTCGGGAACTGCTCGAGGCGGCAGTCCATCGGGCGCCACCGGCCCTGGAAGCGGTACTCGGGTGCCGTCGTGCCGGCTCGCAGCCGGACGACCTCGACGTAGATGTCGGTGTTGTCGGTGCCACCGCTGGTGAGTGTCCAGGCATGGCTCGAGGCGACGCCGATCGGGATCAGCGGCCAGCCAGCCAGCTCCATGCCGGTCACGTCGAAGCCAGCGCCGTGGATGCCGATCTCGTGGTTGATCTGGGGAGTCGAGTAGCCCATCTGCGGGCCGCCGAGCAGCAGCGCGTGCCGGTCGGCGCTCAGTCGCGGCCCGACCACGATGGCGTTGGATGCGGGACCCCGGCGCATGCCGAAACGGGCGTAGACCCGTGCGGCGGCGTCGATCGTGCCGCTGGCGGCCTTGGCGACCTTGGCCGTGCCCGGCGGCAGTTGCGGTACCGGTGCCTTGCCGCGCCGAGGCGGGGCGACCGCGGCCGATGCGGGTACCGTGGTCGGAGCGCTGGGGTCGTCCAGCCAGTGGGTGTCCGTGAACACCTGCTGCCCCTCAACGGTGCCGAGACGGGCGGACAGGTCTTCGAGCTGCGCGAGGTTGTCGAGCTCATCCCCACCGAAGGTTCCGAAGAAATTCGCGAAGTACATGTAGGTCGCGATCGAGTCGTCGACCGTCCACGGCCGTGGCGGGCCGAACACGGCGTAGGGCGCCGGTAGCGCGCGTGCCTGTTCGGCATGGGCGATCCAGGCGTTCATCCCATCGGTGAACGACTCGAGCACCGTTCGGGTCAGCGGGGACGCCCGCGCGAGCAACGCGGCCCGCCGGGCCTGCGACCCGAACAGTTGCCGGGCGAAGACGTCACCGGGCAGCACCGATGGGCCGAGCAGGTCCGACAGCGTGCCGGTGGCAAGGCGCCGGTGGATGTCCGCCTGCCAGAGCCGGTCCTGGCCCTGGGCATACCCGACGCCGTGGAACAGCGCGGACAGGCTGGCGGCGTAGACGTGTGGGACGCCGTACTCGTCCCTGAGGATCCTCACCTGGCCGGACTGCCCGCCGCCTGGCCCGCCCGAGGCGGGAGCGACGGCGCCAACCACGAGGAGGGGGACGAGCGCGGCCAGCACGAGCAGAAGAGGGGGGCGTCGAAGCGAGCGGCCCATCATGACCTACCTTCCGCGTCAGGCACGGGACCCCCACACGAGCAGTCTCATTACCAAGTGATGCAGCGACGTTGTCAACCTTGCGGCGGTAGTTCCCCCAGCGAGCAGGTCGAGGTAGGCTCCGCCGCCGAGCAGGCCAAGGGGCCACCTGCGGAAAGGAAGGTCGTCATGACCCAGCACGAGCACCCAAACGTCACCGTCGTCCGGGAAGGCTTCGAGGCGATGCAGCGGGGCGACACCGCCTGGATGGACGAGCACCTGGCCGACGACGTGGTCTGGCACGTCGGCGGCAACAGCAAGTGGAGCGGGGCCTACCAGGGCAAGGGGAAGGTGCTGGAGTTCTTCGCCCGCCAGGCGCAGGCGATGGGGACGCCCTCGGTGGACGTCCACGACATCCTGGGCGGCGACGACCACGTCGTGGTGCTGGGGACGGCCTCGGCCAGCGCGCCGGACGGTTCCGGGGCTGAGTGGAAGTACGTGCAGGTGTTCCACCTCAGGGATGGGAAGGCGACCGAGGTCTGGGGGATGGCGGAGAACGACGCCGCCGTCGACCCGTTCCTGGACGGCCTTCCCGGTTGACGTGCGGCGGACGGTCCTGGGCTGACGGTCGGGTCGGCTCCTAGGTCTGGAGTCTGGACCCGTGGCTGTCCAGGACCTGTCGCTGTTATGAGCCGGTTGGAGCAGGCCAGCGCGCAAGCCACCGTCCGGCTCAGCGGCGGACGCGGTAGCGGATATGGGTGGCCTCCGAGGTGTCGATCACCCGAACGATCTCCAACTCGATCCGCGACGGCAAGACCTCGAACAACCGGCGACCACCGCCGAACAGCACCGGGATCTGGTGGATCTGCAACTCGTCCAGCACCCCGGCCTCGAGCGCCCGTTGCGCCGTGTACGCGCCGTGCACCAGCACGTTCCGGTCCCCGGCGGCGGCCTTCGCCTGCGCCATCGCGCTGGCGATCCCGTCGGTCACGTACGTCACCAACGGGTAGTTCGCCACCGAGGGATCCGGCGGCCGGTGGCTGGGCACGAAGATCGGGACGCCGTGATGGTCACCGCCCCAGTGGTCGACCTGCTCCACGGTCCGCCGACCCGCCAGTACCGCACCGGGCGCCGTCCACTCGTCGAACAATTCTCCGGTCGGCCCGGACGGCCGGGAGAAGTCGCCGTACCACTCGTGCAGCCGGTCGAAGCCGTCGCCGCCGGGGTTGTCCGGTTCGTCGTTCGGACCTGCGATGTACCCGTCGAGGGACATCGACATGTACAGCATTGATGAGGACATCAGCCTGCTCCTTGTCTTCGACGGCGCAGCTCCTCAGCCGTGCCTCCTGTTCCTACGTTCGCACTAGAGATGCCAACGTCGACGACGTGGCAGTAGTGGTGCTCCTCAGTTGCCGTACCTGCCATGGCTACTTGCCAGGTCGACTCGTGTCGGCAGCGCAAGCCGGGCGCACCCCTGCCACCGCGCTCGCTCGGGCACCGTATCCTGATCGAGCCAACGGCAGGGTCGACATGGAACGGCCATGACATCTGTTGGCAACTGACCCGGGACCCGCCAGCGGTATCCAACATCCGGTTCCGGAATGTCCGGTAACCCCGCGGCCGGGTAGCACGAAACGTGCACCTGGGCGGCCACCGCTTCAGTCCCGTCGAGGTCCTCAGCGGTTCCCGCTGTGCCCGCGGTGCAGGGAGCTGGCGGAGATGCTGAGGATCGGTGGGTGAGTAGTCAGCGGCGGACCTTCGGCTACGGCTGCGGACTGGCCGTGAGCGGGTCGGGGCTCATGGGCTCCCTCGCAGCGCCTGGACGGCCCGCGCGGCGTCGCGGATGCGGGAGAGCTGCTCTGGGAGCCGCCGCCCAGTTCGGCGTCCATGGCGCGTGCCGAGCGCCGCGAGCACCACGGAGGCGGCGTTGCGGCCGGGGATGCCGGTGACGCCGCCGCCGGGGTGCGTGCCGGCGCCGGTGAGGAATAGGCCCGGGATCGGGGTCCGGTAGCCGGCCAGCGACGGGGAGGGCCGGAAGGCCAGCAGTTGGTCGACGCTCATCTCGACGTGGTTGGGGTTGGCGTGCGGGTTGCCGGTGCGGGCGACCCACTCCGCAGGTCCGGTGACGCGGCGCTCCAGCGGCTCGAGCCTGGCGCCGAGCGCCAACTCGGCGGTCCGCCACGCGTGGTCGGCGGCCCGGTCGAGGGCATCTCGGTCCCATGGCCCGGACCGCAGCTGCCAAGGCACGAAGGTCGACAGCCACAGCGCCGCCCCGCCGCGTGGCGCCCAGCCCGGCTCGAGGGCTGACGGGAATGCGATCATCAGCGGCGGGCGCTCGGGCAGCTCGCCGAGGCGGATGCGGGCGAACGACTGTTCGACGTCGCCGATCGTGTTCGCCGACAGCATGAACGAGCGCTCGAAGCCGGGCGGCCCGGGCACCGCAGGCATGCGGGACAGCACCGCGTCGACCTTCAGCTCGGAGACGTTGCCGCGCCCGACGTGAATGCGGCGCACCTCCTCGAGCAGCGGCGGCGGCACGTCGTCCTCGTCCAGCAGGGCGAGGAACAGGCGCCGGGCGTCGACCGCCGACACTACTGCCCGTGCCGCCTCGAAGCGCTCCCCGCCCGCACTGACCGCGACCGCCCGGCCGCCCCGGAGCTCGACACGCTCGGCCGGCAGGCCGCGGTGCAGCGTCCCGCCGGCCGCCTCCAGGCAGCGCACCAGCGCGTCCACCGTGGCGCGCGAGCCACCGGCCGGGCGCGCCGCAGGGCTGCCGTGCCCACCCGCCAGCTGCAACGCGCCCGCGCCGGTGCCAGGGTCGGTCGGTGGCTGTTGGGAGTGCGCCGCCCAATGCGCCAGCGGGCCCTGCAGCCGCTCGTCGGTGAAGGTGCCGCGTAGCAGCGCGGAGGCCGAGCCGAGCAGCGCCTGCAGCAGGCGCTGCGCCCGCGTGCCCAGCGCCACCTCGGCGAGCGCGGCTAGCTGCCGCAGCGAAGGCGGCGGGCCCGCCTCGGTCTGGTGCAGCAGCGCAATGGCGGCCTCGGCGAAGTGGGCGAAGCGGCGGTACGCGTCGGCTTCACGGGCGCCGACGGCGGCGACAAGGCCCTCGACGGTGCGTTCCAGCGAGCTATGGAACGCCAGTGCGACGGCGTCGTCGCAGGGCGCGAGGACGACCTCGTCGCGCAGGTGGAAGCGGAGGCCGAAGCGGCCCTCCAGCTCCAGGTCGGCGGCGACGCCGCTGCCGCGGATGCCGCCGTGCTCGTAGGCGCCGAGCTCCAGTCGGCCGCGCCCCTCCGGTAGGTCGACGGTGTGGATGCAGCCTCCCGGCTCCGCGGCTGCCTCCACCACCTCGACCAGCAGGCCAGCCCTGGCCAGGTAGCACGCGCACGCCAGCCCGTTGTGCCCCGCGCCGATCACGACCACGTCGACCCGCCTCGTCACGCCCTCACATCCCGCTCGCCCCATCGCATCGCCGAGCCCACCGCACGACCAATCCGCCCAACCCGCGATGGCTCACTCCGCTACAGCACCGAACTGTATCCGTGGCCGTTGCCGTAGTGCGGCTGGCTGGTGGCACCAGCGCTCGGCGACCTGGTCCGAGGCCTACCGGCGGGCGTTCGAGGCGGTCGACGCCAACCGCGTCGCCCACCACCAGGCGGCATTCAGAGGCGCATTCAGGTGGGTACCGCGTCCGTGGGCAGCTTCGCCGATTGGTGACGGGCGGCCGTCGTCGGGGACAATGCCGCCCCTGAGCCCTTCGGCTGGGTTGAGAGGCGGCCATGGCGGCACCACAGCGGCGGGTGGGCAACCTTCCCGCGGAAACCACCACGCTGATCGGCCGCCGCGCCGAACTGGAACGTATCCGGCAGCTCTGTGGGGATGCCGGGCTCGTGACGCTGACCGGTGTCGGCGGGGTCGGCAAGACACGGCTGGCGCTGCGCGCGGCCGCCCAGATGGGCTCGCGGTTCCCCGACGGGTCGTGGCTGGTGGAGCTGTCGCCACTGCGGCACGGCGCGTTGTTGGGGCATGCGATCGCCGAGGCGCTCGGCCTGGCCGACCAGACCGTCCGCCCGATGGGCCAGGTGCTCACCGAGTACCTGGCTGAGCGGCGGCTGCTGCTGGTGTTGGACACCTGCGAGCACCTGGTCGACGACTGCGCGGCGCTGGCCGAGACGTTGCTCGGCGACGCACCCGGGCTGCGGATCCTGGCCACCAGCCGGCAGTCGCTGGACGTGCCCGGCGAGCAGGTGCTGGTGGTCGAGCCGCTGTCGGTTCCCGAGCCCGCCGCCGCCGGTGATGGTGACGCGGTGGCGCTGTTCGCCGATCGCGCGGCCGACGTGGTGCCCGGCTTTGCGCTGACCGCGGACAACCGGGCCGGGGTAACGCGGCTGTGCCGGCGCCTGGACGGGATCCCGCTGGCGATCGAGCTGGCGGCGGTGCGGCTGGGGGAGCTGTCGGTCGACCAGCTCGTCCAGCGGCTGGACGACCGCTTCGCGCTGCTCGCCGCTCCGGAGGATCAGGGGCTGCCGCGGCACCAGACGCTACGCACGGCGATCGGGTGGAGCCATGAGCTGTGCGAGCCGCCCGAGCGGCTGATGTGGGCCAGGCTGTCGGTGTTCGCCGGAGAGTTCGACGCCGACGCGGCCGAGCAGGTCTGTGCCGACCGGCAGCTGCCGGACGTGGCCGTCTTCGGCGTCCTGTACGGGCTGGTGGACAAGTCCATCGTGGTGCAACGACAGACCCCGGTCGGGGTGCGGTACCGGCTGCTGGACACCATCCGCGAGTACGGCGCAGCCTGGCTGCGCGACGTAGGCCAGGACCACGACCTCGAGCGGCGCCATCGTGACCACTACCTGGAGCTTGCCCGCCAGGGCGACGCCCACTGGCTTGGCCCCGACCAGGTCACCTGGTACGAGCGCATGACCGGAGCGCACGACAACCTGCGGGTGGCGCTCGAGTACTGCCTGGCCGAGCGGGACGGGCAGGCGGCGCAGGAGCTGGCCGGAGCGCTGTGGTTCTTCTGGCACATGTGCGGCTTCTCCAAGGAGGGCCGCCATTACCTGGAACGGGCCCTGGCCCTGGACCCGACACCGAGCCCGGCACGCACCAAGGCCCTGTGGGCCTGCGGCCTGATCGCTGTCGGCCAAGGTGATTCTGCCGCCGCCGAGGCCCTGGCCGCCGAGCACCACCGCGACGGAGCACTCGGCCTGTTCCTCACGATGGTCGCGGCGGCGGTACGGGGTGACCTGTCGCGGACGGCGTCGGCGGCCGAGGCCCTGCTCGCGGCGGAGCAGGACGGCGACTTCGGCGCTTCCACACTGCTGGCGCTGCTCATGCTGGCCTACACGAAGATCGGCAGCGGCCAGGGCGAAGACGCCATCGTCGTGCTGGAGGACCTGCGCGCGCGGTGCGACCAGCACGGCGAGCGCATGATGCGATCCCACGGAGACTTCTTCCGCGCGCAGGCGGAGCTGGCCCGTGGGCAGCTCGGTGCGGCGCGCGCGTACGGCCGGGCGGCCCTGGAGGTCAAGCACCAGTTGCACGACAGCATTGGGGTCGCCATGGCGGTCGATCTGCTCGCCTGTACCGCGGGCGCCGCCGGCCAGGGGGAACGGGCTGCGCGGCTGCTCGGCCTCGCCCACCAGGTCTGGGACACGCAGGGCCTGCAACAGGCCGGCGTACCGCAGTGGATCGCCGCCCGCCAGACGTGCGAGCAGCAGGCTCGCGAGGCGATCGGGGACCAGGCGTACCAGGCGGCGTTCGAGGCTGGCCGTGAGGGCGACCTCGACGCGGGGATCTCCTACGCGTTGAGTGAGGCAGCCGCCCGGTCGAAGGTGTCCACGCAGGACGGCCTGACCGGTTGATCGAGGTTCCCAATCTTCCTGATTACCCTGATTCGCTGAAAGTTTGCAATAAGCGAAAGACGCCGTAACCTACCCTTCCAGCGAGTGGCACGACGCCAGCCCGATCGTGCGGGGCAGGGCGACCACGCCAGGGGGAGAGGGGCGTTGCGAATCCGGACGTCGGTCCGCAGCGGTTGCGTCGTCCTGACCCTCAGCGGCGCCCTGGACGAGGAGGCCGCCCCGGCCGTACGGAGCGCGCTGCTGACCCAGCTCGCCGCCAGGCCGTGGGCGCTCATCTGGGACCTGGGTGCGGTGCCCCACGCCGACCCGACCGGCGTGATGGCGCTCACCACCTGGGTGCACCCAGCCGCGGGTTGGCAAGCCACCAGAATGGTGCTGTGCGGCGTCCAGCCGGAGGTCGCCCGGGCCTTCCAGCACCTCGAGATCGGCCAGCTCGGCGCCCTGCCGCCACGGTGCGAGACGCTGGATGACGCCATCGAGCACGCCAGCATCGGGCGCCCCCCACGCAGCGACCGGTACCTACTCTACGGCGGCGCGGGCTGTGCCGACGACGTCGGGCTGGCGCTGGGGCAGGCGTGCGAGCGCTGGGGGCTGGCCGACCTGTCTTCGCAGGCAGCATCGCTTGCCCAGATGCTGGTCCGCTGGGGGCGGGCAGGGGTGTCGCGCCGGCGGGGCCGGCTCATGCAGACCGTGCTCGCCGCCTTCGGCCAGCCGGCCGAGGGTGGCGCCTGGCTGCAGGTGGAGCTGCACCAGGACCGGGTCGTGCCAGACCGCCACCCGGCAGCCGAACCGGGCACGGTTGGCGACCCGCTGCTGCGCCTCACGCCCTGCCGGCGACCGCCAGGCCTGTGCCTGGAAGGCGAGATCGACGCCAGCAACATCCTCGATCTGGCGGCGGCCCTGACCATCGCGACGACCACGCTGCATGTGATCCACCTGGACGTGGCGCGGCTGGAGTCCATCGACCTGGCCGGGGTGAACCTGCTGGCGCGCACTGCCAGGTCGTTGCCCCCGGGCGGCGCGCTGGTCCTGCATGCCTTGTCGAGCCATCTGCGCCGGGTGGTGCGGCTGGCCGGCTGGGACCAGACCCCTGGGCTGCGGCTGGATGGCGCGGCATGACCGGCCGCCGCCAAGCGGTCTCCGCCGTCCGGAGGGCATGACCGTGGGCGAGGCGCGCGGGTCGGCGTGCACCGCGGAACGCGGCGACCACGCGTGCATCGCCTACCGCGACGACCGCCAGCACCGCGACCTGCTCGCGTCGCACCTCACGGCGGCGCTCGAGCGCGCCGAGAAGATCGTCTACGTGGCCGACACGGCGCCGACGGAGCGCCTCTCCGCCTGGCTGCGGACCATCTCCGCCGAGTCGGAAGCGCTGGTGCGGCGAGGACAGCTGCTCATCCGGCCGCCGGTGGGGTTCCGCATTCCCAGCGGGCGGTTCGCGCCCGAGCGTGTGGTCGACTTCCTCGGCACCGAGTCGAGCCTGGCTGCCCGGTCGGGATACGCGGGGTTACGGGTCTGCATGGAGATGACCTGGGCAGCCGACGAACCGCCGGGCCAGGTACGGCTGGTGGCGTACGAGCGCCTGCTCACCGGCCTGCTGGCCGGTGAGCAGCTTGGACTGGCGCTGATCTGTCAGTACGACGAGCGGCGGTTCGCCTACGAGCAGTTGCGCCAGCTCCAGGAGGCACACCCCATCGTGCTGCACGCCACACTGGCGACCCGGCGCACGCCGCTGCTGCGCCTGTCGCCCCTGGATGATGGGGCGGGGCTACGAGTCGAAGGCGAGATCGACCGGTCCAACGCTGAGCAGCTCGCGACGGCGCTACGGTCCGCGCTGGCCGCCGAGCAGGACCTCCATCTGGACCTCGAGGGCCTGGAGTTCGCCGACATCGCCGCGGTGCGGCTGTTTGCCCAGGCAGCGACGAGCCTCGCAGACGGTCACCGCCTGGTTCTTCTCGCGCCATCACCGGTCCTCCGCAGGGTCCTCCAGGTGCAGGGCTGGGACAAGCTTCCGGCCCTGCAGGTGAGGGGAGCGCAGATCGATGGCTGAGGAGACCATGCTCGAACCCAGCAGGGCGTTCGCGCACCATGCCTGTATCTACGCCTCCGGCCAGGAGTTCCTGGCGATGGCGATGCCGTTCGTCCGAAACGGCTTGGTGCTGGACGAGCCGGTGCTGGTCGCCACCACCGCCGCCAACCTCCAGCTTCTCCGCGACGCCCTCTGCGCCGATGGGGACAAGTTCGACTACGCCGAGACGGCCTACTTCGGCCGCCGACCGCCCCAGCGTGTGGCGGCGTTCCACCGGTACTGGCAGCGCCACGCCAGCGGCAACCACCGGCACGTGCGGGTGCTGGCCGAGCCGGTCTGGGCCGGGCGCTCGGACCGGCAGGTCACCGCGTGGCAGAGGATGGAGTCCGCCCTCAACGTCGTGTTGTCGGCGACCAACATCTGGATCATCTGCCCCTATGACGCGCGAGTGGTGGACCAGGCGATCCTTCGGGCGGCCCGCCAGACCCACCCGGACCGCGTCGAGGGCGGCCAGATCCAGCCCAGCGACGAGTTCGTGGACCCGGTGGCCTTCGCCCACGCCTGCGACGCCACGCCGCTGCCCGACCCGTCACCGGACGCGCCGCTGCTCCCGGTCACCGGCGTCGCCGACCTGGCCAGCGTGCGCCGGTTCGTGGCCAGCCAGGCCGCCGCGCACGGCCTCAGCGGTGAGCGGGTCAAGCTGCTGGTCTACGCGGCCGGCGAGGCCGCCGGGTACCTGCTGGAGCAGGGCAGCCAGCGGCTGACAGTCTGCCTCTGGACGGCGGCGGGCCAGCTCGCCTGCCAGATCAACGGCCATGCCGGACTCGCCGGCGACGC
Source organism: Actinomycetes bacterium (assembly GCA_036377075.1). Lineage (GTDB taxonomy): Bacteria > Actinomycetota > CALGFH01 > CALGFH01 > CALGFH01 > DASUZB01. The sequence goes on from DASUZB010000300.1 coordinate 24,956, forward strand.
GTTCTTGGGCCTGCGACCACCAGCCCTGGAGCCCAGGCCCGGTGACGGTCTGTGGCTGGCGCAGCAGGTGTGCGACTCGGTGGAGGTTCGCGCCCATCCCACCGGCTGCAGGATCCTCCTGCAGGTGCCCGGACCCCACGCCGAGGAGCTGGTGCAGACGGGCGTGCCCTACACGGGCTGACAAGCCAGGCTGGCCGACCTGCTCACCGAGACGCCGTCGCTGCTCGGCTTCACCACCCAGTCCCCACGCCTCCTGGGCCGGCACGTTCGGGATCTTGCCGGGTGGCATGGCGGCGAAGGTCGCCCAGCTCGGGGGGATCGTCAGCCTGGTGGTCGGGCCGTGGCGCGCCATGCCGTGCGCCTGGTCGAGGGTGACGGCGACGAGTACGCCCATCACGGCGACGTAGGCGGGGACGGGCCAGCCGGCGCCGGCCATGGAGAAGTGTGCCAGCAGCGTCAGGACCATCCCGCGGCCGAGGATCGCGATCGCGGAGATCAGGGCTTCGTCGCGCCGCGCGCCGCGCTCGACCGACAAGGCCCGCAGCAGCCACAGCACCACCGCCAGGCAGGCGACCCAGGCGCCGGCGAGCGCCCAGGTCGGCTGCCTGACGGAGGCCAGGGCGACGGTCCCGGCAACCCAGCAGGCTGCGGCGAGCTGACAGGTCCGACGCCGCCCATGGCGCACGAGGAAGGTGCGCTTGCCGAACAGCGCGTCCCCGCGGACGTCGCGGAAGTCCTTGAGCAGGATGCGACCGATGAAGCCGACGTACAGACCGCCAAGCAGCAGCAGGTCGCCGGGCTGCACCGAGCCACGCCCGGCGAGGACGCCCACGAGGTACGGCACCGCCACGTACAGCGCCGGCAGCAGCAGGCTGGCGGCTGCGCCGCGGTCCGCGACGCGGACTGGTCGCAGGGAGTAGCAGCCGCTGATCACGAGCCCCGCCGCGGCCACGGCTGCGACGCTCCACCGCAGCGCCGCGCCGGCCGCCAGCGCCACGGCGGCGGCGCCGAGGCCCATGGCGAGGAGTTCGCGGCGGGTGGCCGTGCCGGTCACCAGCGGCCGCCGCCGGTCGCCGGGGAGGTTGACCCGGTCGACGGGCTCGTCGGCGAGGTCGTTGATGGCCACGGAGAACAGCAGGAAGCCCACCACGACGGCCAGCGCCTTGGCGAGCAGCACGGGGTTCTCGCCCTGGCCTGCCTGGGCCAGGCCGGTCGCGGTGAACAGGCCGAGGAGCACGACGACCGCGGGCCGGGCCATCAGGATCAGGAGTCGGACGCGGCTGGTCATTTGTTGCTCCCGACGGTGGCCATGGCCATGACGAACAGGGTCGCCAAGGCGAGCACGACGAGGCCGCAGGCGGCGACCACGGCGAGGAGGGCGAATCCGATCATCCGCCCCCAGGAACGCTGCCGCCTGGGCGGTTCGGGGTACCGCCACCACTCCGTCGGCGGTGTCGGCTGCCTGCTCAGCATGCGAGTCCTCCTTGGTGGACGGGGTGCCGCGCCAGGTCGAGGCGCAGCGCGGCCGCGGCCGCGTCGGCGAGGGCGGGAAGGGAGCGGTCGTTGACGATCACCCGGTGCGCCACCCGGCGTCCGTCGGTGAGCTCGCGGTGGCGGCCGTCCAGCCGGGCGGCGAGCTCCGACGGCGGGCAGCCGCGCAGCAGGAGCCGTTGCAGCGACCGCTGGGCGGTGTCCTCGAGCTGGTAGACGAGCTGGTCGGGGAAGAGACGGCCGAGGATCTCGACGAACGGTGCCCGCACGATCACCGCGTGGACCGGGCCGGGACCCGCCGGCAGCGGCGCCAGCCCGTAGCGGTAGGGGAGGCCGGGCAGCGCCGCCGTCACGAGGAAGCGGCGGCGTGCGCAGAGCTCGTCGAATTCCGCGTCCGAGACGAAACGGTGGTCCAGCGTCCCGCCGTGCTCGTCGTTCCGGCGTGGGCGGGTCGTCCAGGTAGGGTGGGCGCGGATGACGCGCCGTCGGCGCAGCTCCCGGACGAGGCTGGACTTGCCGCTCGCGGACGGGCCGATGACGACCAGCAGCGGGCGGGGGACGGTGGCGCCGGCCGCGCCCGCGGAGTGGTGCGTCTGGTGCTGTACCGCCATGTGGCGCTCCGGCTGTTGCTGGCCGTGGTCTCACGGCACTGTCCCAGCGGCGCCACGGCTCCGGTATCCGGACCTACCCCCATCTCGCCCGGGATCCGCACCCATCTCACCCTGGGTACTTCCGGTAGGCCTACGCCACCGTGCCCGCGGTGCAACCTGCGGTTTCCGGCGCGTGGGCGTTCAACCCTGCTGGCTGGTCAGGACCCGGACAGGGGGAGGGTGGCGGTGATGGCGGTGCCGTGGCCGGGACGGGAGCGGACCTGCCAGCCGCCTCCGGCCATCTCGACCTGTTCGCGCATGCTGGCCAGGCCGAAGTGGTCACGCCCGAGCTGCGCGCCGAGGGGATCGGCCGACAGGGTGGTGGCGAAGCCGACCCCGTCGTCGCTCACCTGGAGCCGTGCGCAGCCCTGGTCAGCCCGCAACGACACCTGGGCGGTGCGGGCGTGGGCGTGCTTGGCGACGTTGGTCAGCGCCTCCTGCGCGACCCGGTAGAGCACCGTCTCGTGGGCTTTGAGCAGCCGAACCGGCAGGCTGGCCTCGACCGTGCAGGCGATGCCGGTGCGCTTGCGAAACTCCGAGGCGTAGTCGGCCAGCGCGGCTGGCAGTCCCCATTCGTCGAGCGCTGGAGGGCGCAGCCCGGCCATCACCCGCCGCAGCGCCACCACCTCCTCGCGGATGTCGTCCTCGAGCGAGGACAGCAACCGTTGCGCGCCGTTGTGCTCGCCGCGGGCGACGCTGCGGCGGGCAAGGTCGGCGCTGTAGGCGACCCCGGCCAACCGTTGGATTGGCCCGTCGTGCAGCTCGGCGGCCAGCCGGATGCGTTCCTCCTCACGGGTCTGGACGGTGCGGTCCAGCAGCCGCTTACGGACCACCGCCAGGGCGGCGACCTCTCCGGCCAGCCCCTGCAGGCGGGCCAGCACCAGCACGAACAGCACTATCGAGGCGGCCACGATCACCAGGTCTTGCTGGTGTAACCCGCGGGCCAGTTGCACGGCCTGGATGGCCGGTGCCAGCAGCGAGGCTCCGGCCAGTAGGCCGAGGCGTCGACGGGTGAGTTGGACCTCGCGGGGGGGTGCCGGATCGGCCAGGGTGCGCATGGTCGGGTGGAGCGCGGCCGCGCCCCAGCAGGCGTACCAAGCCATCCAGCCGACGTCGATGGGGCTGCCGGTGTGGTAGCCCCCGCCCAGCTGGATGGCGGTGTAGAGGCTGTCGGTGACCAGCAGGGCGGCGACGCCGGTCAGCAGCACCCAGAAGGAGAGGGGGCGGGGGCCCCGATCGATCGCGAGCCGGACCGCTGTGGCGAGCAGCAGCACGTCCATGACCGGGTACGCCATCGAGACAAGCCGCTCGGGCAGGGTGAGCCCGGGCGCGGTGGCGAACGGCACGATCAGGTACACCCACGACACCACCCCGACGCCCACGGTGGTGACCAAGGCGTCCAGCAGGCTGGCCCGGTCGGCGCCGGGGCTGCGGTAGCGGATGAGTAGCAGCAGCCCGCCCATCAGGAACGGGTAGGCGGCCAGGTAGAAGACGTCGGCCAGCGACGGGAACACGTCACGGTGAAGGATGTCCTGGTAGGTGTAGAAGATGACGTCGGCGGTGGCGTAGGAGGCCAGGCCAGTTCCGAACAGGACCCACGGCAGCGGGCGCTCTGGCCGGTGGCGCAGCACGCCGACCAGGATGGCGGCGACCGCCGATAGCCCCAGCCCGTTGTACAGGCCGATCTTGGCGGCCCACCGGGGCACCAACCCCACCGCGGGCACCAGGTAGTAGGCGACGGCGATCAGGCCGCCGACGGCCAAGTAGCCCCAGCACGCCCGCGAGCCGCCCGGCCGGCGGGCCGATCCTGGGGCGGGCAGCTCGGTCACCGCCAGGGGGGTGCTAGGCATCGGGCATCCCCGGGCCTGGTTGCATGGTCGGCGCCGCCGGGGATGCTGGCTCCTGGCCAACCTGGTTCGCGGCCGCCCGTGTGATCACCTCCACGATCTCGCTCGCCCGGCAGCCTTTGGCCAGGTAGGCGAAGGCGCCCGCACGGGCGGCGGCGTTGCGCAGGGCGGGAACGTCGTAGGCGGACAGGACGATCACCCTGGTCGACGGGAGCGCTTGGACCAGCAGGCGCGTGGCCATGACGCCGTCCATCCCGGGCATGCGCAGGTCCATCAGGACCACGTCAGGGCGCAACCGGTGGGCTAGTTCCACTGCTTGGTGGCCTGAGCCGGCCTCGCCGACGACCTCGACGCCGTAGTCGGTGATCACCTGGCGCAGCTGCGCGCGGAACGTGGCCTCGTCGTCGACCAGCAGCACGCGCGGGCGGTCTGCCGTCATGGCCGCTCAGGCGGACCGTCCAGCCGCGCGGCACCGGCCGCCGCAGGTCCGAAGCTGCGCATCAGCCCTCCTGGCCGAAAGGGCGCCGTTCGAGACGCACGCCGCGATGCGAGCGGCCCTGACTCTACTGCACTTTCAGCGGCGCGTAGGACCGGATCCTCCGGCCCGGCCGGTCACGGCGCCCAATGGGCGTTGGGCACGATTGCCGCCAACCAGGTGCGCCGGCCGTTACCTCGAGAGACCGCGATGCGGGTTTCGTGCGTGCTGCTTGCTCGGGCTATGCTCCGCGAAGGGTCACGGATGACCTATTCGACCGGCAACGACGGGAGGACACCGTGCGACCGAGCCGCCGACAACTGCTCCCGCTCACCACGCTCCTGGCGGCGACCGCCGTGCTGGCCATGCTCTCGACGTCCGACGCCGCCACCACCGCGACGCCCACCCCGGCCATGCCGGCCTGGACCGGGCTTGGCTTCCACCGGGTGGTGTTCCTGAGCCACGTCAACGACCCGGGCACCACCCCCGGCTTCCCCGGCGATCCTCCGTTCACCCTCACGACCGCCTTCACCGTCCCGGAGGACGGCTTCTACCTCCAGGAGGTCAGGGAGGGTGAGCACACCGGCAGCCACTGGGGCGCCCCTTGCCACTTCCACACCAACGAGATCTGCGCGGACAAGCTTGACCCGACCGACCTGGTCCGGCCGGCCGTCGTGATCGACGTGAGGGCCAAGACCGCCCGCAACGTCGACTACCGGATCACCGTCGCCGACCTCAAGGCGTGGGAGCGGCGCTACGGCCGCATGCCAGCCGGCGCGGCCGTGATCGCCCGGACCGGCTGCGACCGTTGGTGGAGCGCCAGGCAGACCGGGCGCAGCTACTACAACTGCGGCAGCGGCCGGCCCGGCCTCCACCAGCCCGGGTTCTCGCTACGGGCGGTGCGCTGGCTGATCGACCGTGGCGTCCTGGGCCGCCAGGGTGGCCTGGGCACCGACACCTTCGGTCCCGACCCAGGCACGGACGAGCAGTTCCGCGAGAGTTCGCTGGTCTTCCACCGCCACCGGATCGACCTCGAGAACCTCACTGGTCTCGGCCAGTTGCCACCCCGCGGGGCATGGGTGGTCATCGGTGGGCCTCGCAACCGCAACGGCTCGGGCTCGCCAGCGACCATCTTCGGGCTGGTTCCCTGAGCCGGCGGCGAGGCTGGCATCCGCCGGCAAGAAGGCCCTCCGGGACGAGATCACCCACCTCAAGCGCCTCATCCGCCAGGTCGAGCGCCCCGCCTCCGACAGCTTCGCCGACAACCCCTGACACCGGGACCGGGCCTGACGAGGTGACGAGCGTCGCCGATGCCTCCGCAGCGGTTCCCGGTGTGCCCGCGGTGCAAGGAGCTTGCACGGATGCTGGCGTTGGCCAGGACCACATTGAGGTTGTGGCTGCCGCCAAAGGTGTGGCTCCACGGCAACCAGTCGAGCAGGACCGGCGGGTCCTCGGTGACGAACGGCCACCTGCCGCATCATCTGCTGGTTGGCGCAGAGCATCCGGGTCCCCATCGGGTCCGCGCCTGGTCGCGTTGCCGGGCTTCCTGCCACACTGATCGCGCAAGGCTGCGAGGCCGCTCTCCACGCTCGCCACAGAGACCGCATGACGGAAGGGGCGCCAGTGGACGACATCTCTGAACGCTTCCTGGATGCGATCTCCAGGTTCGAGGAGGTTGCCGATACCGGAACCCCCCAGGAGGTCTTCCGCCACCTGGACGAGACGAGCATGCAGGTCTTCTGGAAGACGTGGCCGGGCATCAGCTCGTGGGCAGGCTCGCTGTGGCGGCTGCTGAACGAGGAGCTGGTGGACCCGGCCCTTTCGGCGGACCACCCGCACTCTGGCGAGCTTGGCGGCAGCGAGTAGGGGCGATGATGGCGCGGCTTCGGGACATCATGACGACACAGGTGCTGACCACCTCGGCAGAGCGGCCGGTCGCGGAGGTCACCGCCATGATGGTGAAGGCCAGGGTAGGTTCGGCCATGGTCCTGCGGGGACCGTGGCTCGCGGGCATTCTGACCGAGCGGGACGTGCTGCGCGCGGCCGCTTCCCATTTGGACCTCACCAAGTCGCGCGTCTCGGAGTGGATGACGAAGGATCCGATGACGGCGACCCCGGACACGACCACCGAGGAGGCCGCCGACGTGATGCTGGCCAACGGGTTTCGCCACCTCCCCATCCTGGAGGGCCGCGAGCTCAAGGGCGTGGTCAGCATCCGAGACGTCCTGGCCTCGGGAATCCGCCGACGCTCTGGGCCAGACTAGGTCCTCGCCCGGTCACCAGCGGGCTAGCCCGCGGCGGCCGAACGCGAAGAAGAACCAGAGCATCCCACCGAACTAGTCGGCGGCGGTCGGGTGCCGGCGGCGGTGGTAGGCGCGCATCTTGGCGCGGCTGCCGCAGCTGGCCATGTCGCACCAGGTCCCGGAGCGGTTCCTGGAGTGGTCGTAGAACGCCCGCCGGCAGGCCGGATCCCGGCACGCCTTGAGCCGTTGCCAGGTCCCGTCGGTCATGGCGGTGAACGCGACCGCCAGCAGGTGCCCGAGCGCGCCGGTCACCCCCGGCGCCAGCGCCCCCACCTCGACGGTGCCGCCGGGCAGGAAGCGCAGCAGCGGCTCGGCGTCGCGCAGGGCGCGGTTGACCAGCGCGAGCGTGGCCGGCTCGGTCGGCCCGCCGTTGTTGGCCAGCAGCAGCTCGCGCAGGGCTTCGCGCAGCTCGACCGCCCGGCGGAGGTCGCCGTCGGCGGCGGGCTCGCCGCCGCCGAGCAGCCCGGACCGGTCCAGCCACGCCGCCAGCCGCGCCGGGGTGGCCAGCTCGTCGCTGTCCGTGCGCAGGTCGCGCGAGTTGGCGAACGCCTGCACCAGACGCAGCGGTTCGGGCGCCGTTCGCTGCCCATCCACCGGACACGTCACCGCCCTTCTTACCGCCAACATGGTTGACTGGTAAGTTTTACCATCATAACCTCTAGGACGGTAACCCGGCGGTGGAGGCGGCGTGACCCTGGCCGAGCACAAGGCGCTGGTGGCCCGCTACTTCGAGCAGGTCCTCACCAACGGGGACGTCGCCGCGCTCGACGACCTGCTCGCGCGCGACTTCCGGAGCTGGCTGCCCGACGGCACCAGCGTCGGCCCCGGCCGCTACCGCGACGCGGTACTGGCCTCCCGCCAGGCCTTCCCCGACCTGGCCGTCACCGTGCTGGACCAGGTCGCCGAGGGGGACATGGTCGCGACCCGCTGGCGGGCACGGGGCACCCACCGCGGCGTGTTCGCCGGCGTGCCGGCCACCGGACGGCCCGTCACGATCACCGCGATCCACCTCCACCGGGTCGCCGGCGGCAGGCTCGCCGAGCACTGGGAGGCCATCAACCTCCTGCCGCTGCTGCGCCAGCTCGGCGCCACCGGCTGACAGCCGCCCGGACCATCCCACCATGCACGAGCTGAGTCACCGTCACGTGCCGGCGTCGCCGCCTGGTCGCCTGGGCTCGTAGCGGCGTTCTACGAGCGGCTCGCCGGTGCCGTCCCCGCCGCCGGCGGCGCCGAACCCAACCCCCTCGCCTGCGGGCGACAGCCGGCCGTCGACCACGCGCAAGGCGTTCGCCTCCAGGTCCTCCCTCCGCATCCGGACGACGTCCAACGCCCGGCCCCGGCGAGGATCGACCAGTTGGAGGATCTCCTCGTGCGAGGTCTCGAGCCCGGCCGACTCGACGTGCACGTGCACCACTTCACCGGTGTTCCGGTCGTACACGGCGTACGAGACCATGGTCATGATGGACCACCCCTCTCGGAGCTAGGTGACGTCGTAGACCACGCCTTCGGCGCGGTGCAGTCCGCCATCGCCGCGAAGCTTCACGGTCACCCGGACGGCGTTGCTGAGGGTCTCCACGATGCCCAGCCTGGCGATGTTGTCGGCCGGCGAGTCGGCGGGGTCGTCGCGGACCCCGCAAAGGACCTGGTCGTCGCTCGCCATGGTGCAGACGGTCGCGATGAAGACCTGGCCGTAGTCGCCGCCGGACTTGCCGGCCAACGCCCCGGTCACCAGGTAGCGGCGGTTCCTGTTCAGCGCAATGGTGTGGGATACCGTGAACTGGCCTCGGGTCCACATCCAGTACGTCGCGTGCACGAACATCAGGCCTCCCAAACCTCTCGCTCGTTCCATGCTGGGGGCTTGCCAACCCGCTGGTCAACGGCGACCCGCGCCAGATGCGGATCGCTGCTGACCTGGGCAGGCCCTGGCGCCCTGCTCGTCGGCCGGGACCTGCAGGCCGCCGGCGAAGGTGCGCTCGACCACGTAGCGGGGCATGCTCCCCTCCTGTCGCAACTGGCGCCGGACGGTCCGGCTGCCCGGCAGTGTCGGGCCAGCCCCGCCCGGGC
>DASUZB010000301.1:0-45117 GCA_036377075.1 Actinomycetes bacterium
AGGCCGAGGGGTCCGAGCAGGTCGTCGGCCAGGTGATCCTGCAACGGCCGGCCGGCCACGCGAGCGATCAGGATTCCGAGGATGCCGAAGGAGTGGTGGTAGCGCCAGCCCTCGCCCGGCTGGAAGGCCAGGGGAGTGCCGCCAGCCGGGCGAGCCACTCGTCGGCCCCGAACGTCACGGGGTCGACGCCAACGTCGATTTCGCTGTCGGCCATCGCCCGTCGTAGCGGACACTCCGCCAGCACCATGCCGTAGCCGGAGGTGTTGGTCAGCAAGTGCCGCAGCGTGATCGCCCGAACGGCCGGTGACGTGTCGGCCAGGTCGGCGGTGGGACGCTTCAGCACCCGTCGATCCGCCAGTTCGGGCAGCCACCGTGCCACCGGCTCGTCGAGCCTCAGGCGTCCGGCCTCGACCAGGCGCAGGGCCGCGACCGTAGTGACGGCCTTGGTCATCGACTTCATGCGCATGATTGCGTCGGCGCGCATGGGCGCACCGCCGACGGACATCGCGCCGGCGGCCACGATCTCGGGCTCCGCCGTGCCGAGGCTCGCGACGACACCCGGGACGGTGCCGCTCGCGACGTGCCGCTCGAGCAGGTCCTGCAACGCACTGGCCATTCCGCGACACCTCCCAGCCGGCGACACTCCGCGCTCGGCTACCAGGCGCCAGCGGTCTACGCTGCGGCCCGCACCCGCCCATGAGCGACCCTCACTGACCGCGGCACCTACGTCACGTGGTTCAGGTGGTGGCGGTTGCGTACTGCGGGCGGCCGGTGGGCCGGTAGACCTGGATCGATACCCCCTTCGGGGTGGACCGCGAGTCCACCAGCTCGAGCGCAATGTCCGGGCCGGTGTCGGGGAACAGCCGCGTGCCCTGGCCGACGACCACGGGGCAGACCAACAGGGTGACCTCGTCGACCAGCTGGTTGCCGAGCAGCCAGCGGACCAGGGCGCCGCTGCCGTGCACCTGCAGCTCGCCTCCCGGCTTGGCCTTCAGGTCTGCGACGGCGGCCGCGAGGTCGCCGGACAGGACGGTGGTGTCCGACCACTTCGGGTCGGTGAGCGTGGTCGACGCGACGTACTTGGGCTTGGTGTTCAACGCCGTCCAGATGGGGTTGCCGCCCGGATCTGCCCATGCTCCCCAGGAGCCGGCGAAGATCTCGTAGGTCCGCCGGCCGAACAGGAACGCGTCGGCGCGCTCGTAGACCTGGTTCAGGAACGTCGCGCCCTCGTCGTCGAACAGCGGCGCGACCCATCCGCCGCGCTCGAACCCGCCGCGGCGGTCCTCGTCCGGCCCGCCGAGCCCCTGCACCACGCCGTCGACGGTGACCATCGTGGTGGTCGTCAGCTTCATGAAGGCGGTTCCTTTCTCGCTGGGTTTGTCCCTTTGGGGTGCCCCTCGTGGGTGGCCGCTCACCCCTTCTACGAACACCACTGCCCCGATCCGACACCGCCTCCCGGATTTCTTTCGATGACTTTCTGGTACGCCGGTCGTGAGCGATCCGACAGCGACACGGTTCGGGGGACTGCGCCGGACTTCTTGGACTCGGTAACCGCGAAGCGTAGCGGTTGGCGGTTTCGGGTGGGGCCACTCCAGGCGAGCAACACAGCCCCAGCTGGGGCCAGATCAGGCTGTCACTCCCACGGCGAGGGCCTCGGCCGAACGACCGAGGACGTAGAGCGCCACCTGCGTCCTTTGTCAGTGCTGGCCGAGGTAGTCGTGGGCCAGCTGCACGGCGATCGAGCCCTCCCCGACGGCGGAGGCCACCCGCTTGGTCGACCGGTGGCGCACGTCGCCGGCGGCGAAAACCCCGGGCATGCTGGTCTCCAGCGCCAGGGGTGGGCGGTCCAGCGGCCAGCCCGGCCCTGCCCGGCCTTGGCGCGGCACGTCGCCGCCGGTCAGGACAAACCCGTGCTCGTCAAGCTCGAGCGTCCCGGCCAGCCACTCGGTATGGGGTTGGGCGCCGATCAGGATGAACAGTGCGGCGGCCGGGACCGTCTCGGTGACATCGGTCGACGTGTCGTGCAAGGCCAGCCGCTCCAGCCGGCCGCTGCCGTGGGCGGCGACGACCTGGGTGCCCAGGCGGACGGCGATGGCGTCGTTGGCCTGGAGCTCCTTGACCAGGTAGTCGGACATCGTCCGGCCCAGCGCCCCGCCGCGGACCAGCACGGTGACCCGCTCGGCGTACCTGGCCAGGTGCAGGGCGGCCTGGCCGGCCGAGTTGCCGGCGCCGACGACGAAGACCCGGCTGCCGGCCATCGCCGGGGCCTCGCTGACCGCCGCCCCATAGAACACCCCGGCGCCCAGCAGCTCGTCCACGCCGGGTGCCTGCAGGCGGCGGTAGGCGGCGCCGGTGGCGACCAGCACCGTGCGGCCGACCGCCTGGCCGCCGCCGGCCAGGGTGACCACGCGGTCGTGCCCGGCCTCATGCAACCCGGCCGCGCGGGCGTAGGCCAGCTCCGCGCCGAACAGGATCGCCTGCGCGGAGGCGCGCTGGCCGAGGCTGCGGCCGCTGACCCCGAACGGGAAGCCGAGGTAGTTGCGGATCCGCGAGCTGCTGCCGGCCTGCCCGCCCAGCGCCTCGGGCTCCAGCATCAGCGTGCGCAGCCTCTCGGAGGCGCCGTAGGTGGCCGCCGACAGCCCCGCCGGCCCGGCGCCGACCACGACCAGGTCGTAGCGGCCCGCCTCGGGCTGGGTAGCGATGCCGATGGCGGCGGCGCCCTCGGCGTTGCTCGGGTCGACCAGCACCCGCCCGTCGAACAGGACCAGCACCGGCAGCCGGGAGCCGTCCTGCCCGCTCTCGCGCAGCAACTGCCGGCCGGCCTCGGAGTCGTGGGCGTGGAACTGGTAGGGGATGGCGTTGCGGTCCAGCAGGTCGCGGACCTCGTGGCTGCGCGGCGACCACTGCTGCCCGACGATCCGGATGGCCACGAAGCCTGGCTGGCCGGTCGTCCGGATCCACTCGGTGAGCTGCTCGCTGACCGGCAGGTACAGGTGCTCCTCGGCGGGCTCCCACGGCTTGAGCACCCAGCCGTCCAGCCGGCCCAGCGTCATCGCCTGGCTCATCGCCCGGTTGGCGCTGCGGTCCCAGACGCCGATGAGCAGCAGCCGCCTGGCCGACGGGTGCAACCGCCGTGAGTGGGCCAGCAGCTCCAGGCCGGTCACGTGCGGCATCCACTGGTCGGCGATGACCACCGCGACCGGCAGGCCCTGGTCTCGCAGCCGCTCCAACGCCCGCAAGCCCGCCGCAGCGGAACGCTCGGCGAGGACCTGGTAGTCGGCCCCGAAGCGCCTGGCCAGGGCGGCCTGGAGCGCGGCCAGCACGCCGCCGTCGTCGTCAACGACCAGCACGACCGGTCGTGTCATGCGCCCTCCCGCGTGGGACCAGCCCGAACGCGCGGGTCGCTCCGGTTGCCACAGCTCCAGTTGGGGCCTGAGGTCGGCCGCCACTCGGAGCGCACCAGCTCGCTCGGGCAGGTAGGGATGGACACTGGCTGCACGCCCAGCCTATCCGGCCAGTCGTAATCGCGGTCCAAGCCTGCTCGGGGGACGCCGCCGCCCCCAGTGCCGACAGGCTGCGTCACGGGTACCCCGGCCTGGCGGCGAGCCGCCGGCAGCACCGGTCGTTTGGCGGCGGTGTGGTAGCCGAGCACACCTTCCCTGACGCGGACGACCCGGCGTCGGCCTGTATTCGTGACGAATGGAGCAGCATTGAGTCTGTTGGCTGTCGCGACCAGACCGACGCTCACCGGAACCTCCACCTCCAGGGCTCCAGGCCCGTACTTCGGGGTAACGGTAGGTAAGGAACCCTGACCCCGCTCGGAGGGTAGAAGGCCATGATCGCGCTTGGGAACAACGTCCACCTCTTCGCACGTCCACATCGCCGGCAGGACCTGACCTGGTGTTTCGAAACCGTCCTCGGCTGCGGGCCGGTCGACTCCGTCGACCATCCAGGGATGACCGAACCCATGCTGCTGGTGCGCTTTCCCGGCGGCGGCAACCTGAGCATCGAGTTCGTCGACGACGCGCCCGACGATGACACGCTCAGGTTGGGGGCGTGGCTGGAACTGCGAGCCGAGGACCCCACCGCCCTGATGCAGGCCGCACTGGATGCCGGTCTGCCCCAGGTGAAGCATCCAGGCCATCCCTACTACTTCATGGCGCCGGGCGGGCAGGTCTTCACCATCGCGCCGCAGCCCTGAGCCTCATACCGTCAAGTTCTACGAACGGTGCCCGCGGCCGAGTTCCTGGAGGCAGGCCGCTGCGGGACCCCGGTCAGCCTGACGGCTGCCGCGGGGTGGCCGGCCGGCGACGACTACGGCTGGGTCCTGGGCCAGTTCGCCGCGCTGGGGCGGACCGGGGTCGTGCGGGCGCTGCTGGACGCCGGCATGGACGTCGACGCCCGCGGCTGGAGCAGCTTCACGCTGCTGGACCAGGCCGCCATGCGCGGGCGCACCGGCACCGTGCGGCTGCTGGTCGAACGTGGCGCGGACCTAGCCGACTGCGCCTTCGACGCCGACGGCCCCACCCCGCTGGACTGCGCGCTGTTGGGGCTCCAGAACAACCGCGCCGACGACGGCGACTACCCGGGCACCGTCCGGGCGCTGCTGAAGCTGGCGACGAGGAGCTCGACGCCGTCCTGCGCGAGGTTCACGCCCCGAGGCTGCACGCAAGGCCCGCCGGACGCCGACCGCGCCGGCGGCATGCCGGTCCTGCCAGGCCGCTCAGGCATCGCTGGGGCCGGGCAGCCACCCGGTTGCCTGGGCCCACCCGTCGGCCTGGCGGATGACCCGCCACACGAACGGCACCTTGGCCTCGGTGTAGCCGTGGCGGTCGTCGCGGAACTCGACGGCCAGGCGCCGCTTCACCGCCGCGTACTCGGCTGCCGCCGGGGGGTGGGCGCGCAGGTAGTCGCGAAACAGCAGCGCCCACTGCTCGGAGAAGCTGCCCGCGCGGCGCACGTGCAGGTGGGTCCGCCGGGTGCCGGGCGGCTCGCGGAAGTACCGCTTGGTGCGCTCGGTGTTGCCGGCGCGGTACACGAACCCGAGCCGTTCCAGTGGCTGCTTGAAGGCGTCGAGCGGCTCGAAGGACGCCACCGAGACCTGGACGTCGACGATCGGCTTGGCGGCCAGCCCGGGCACCGCGGTGGAGCCGACGTGGTCGATCCGCAGCGCGACCTCGCCCAGGGCGCCGCGGAGCTGGCGTCCCAGCTCGGCGAACAGCTCGGGCCAGTCCGGGTCGTAGGCGACGACCTCGACCCTGGACGGCTGCGTGCCGTCGACCTGCTGGGGCGGGTGCGTCGGTTCGTCCATGCAACCGATCATCCACCACCGCAGGCCCGGTGTTGCACACGGCCTGCTGGTGCGCGCGCTACGAGCGCGGCGACGGCGTCGCGCGCTACACGTAGTCGCGGTGGAGGTTGTCGAACGACCAGACCTGGGAGCGGTCGACGACGCGAAGCAGCCGGGCGACGTGCTGCCGCAGGGCGTCCTGGTACGCGAGGCGATCCTCGACCAGCAGCGCCGCGGCGTCGAGCAGCTCGTCCAGGTCGTGGGCGATGCGGCCGCGGCCCATGCTCGGCGTCCGTGGGCCCTCGCCGTCCTCGTCGCCCGCAAGCAGCGGCGGCGGGTGGTACGGCGTGTAGGTGCCGAACCGCCCGGGGTCGGGCAGGAGCGAGTAGAAGGGCACGCCGTTGAAGAAGTACTCGCCCCACGATCCCCCCGAAATCGTCAGCCACGGCGTCGCAACGGCGAGCGCGGCCATCCCGAAGCCCGTGTGCGGCGAGAGGAACAGGTCGCACGCTTCGACCAGTGCCAACTGCTCCACGATCGGACGGTCGAAGCCGTCGACGGCGTCCGGAAACGCGGCGAGCAGCCGTGCGAGCTCGTCGGCGCCAAACGCGCTCCGCGTCCGCTCGTCGGCACGCAGCTTGCCCAGCAGGCAGAAGCGCACGGCGGGGAACCGCTGGGTCAGTGCGCGCAAGATCAGCTCCCACGAGCCGGCCGAGGGGTAGTGCGCGCGCGGTCCGCTTCCCGTCGGCATCACCGCGATCCGCACCTCGGCGTCAGCCAACAGGTTGTGGGCCGCCTCGCGGTCGGCGGCGGGGATCGGCAAGCGCAGCTGCTGGTGCGGCCGGTAGCTGGGCGGTTCGGCACCGATCACGGTCCGGCCGCGCCGCGCCCGCAACGCCCGCTCCGTCGCCTCGAAGAAGCGGTCCAGGCCGTCCCAGGCCGCGACGTGCGTCGGGTCGTAGCGGCGAGGGTTGTCGACGATCCAGTCCCAGTCGCGCGGCACCTGCGCCAACGAGGCGGGAAGGTCGTCCAGCCTCGGCGAGACCGGATACACCGCATCGACGAACGGGCAGAGGTCGGCGAGCTCCCGCGGCGCGTTCGCCGGCAGCAGCACGCCGATCCGGCGCGACGGGTCGGCGGCGTGGTACCCAAGTTGCGGATCGGGCAACTGGGCGGGCTTTGCGCGGCCAAGCAGGAGACGGTGGTCGCTGCTCCCTCCATGACTACGGGCCGGGCTCCGGCTGGGTGAGCGTCCACCCGCCGTCCGGTTCCTGGGCCAGGCGCAAGCGGCGCCCGTCTGACAGGCGGACCTGGAACACCCGGCGGCGCTGGGTGCCGCGCAAGGTGGCTGGCTGCTCGACCCAGCCGCGTTCGACCCAGACCAGCAGCTCGCGACCGTCGAGCAGCACCGACCGTGGGGCTCCTCGCCCCGACCGCCGGCGTAGCAGCGCACCTCGACCCGGTCAGGCGCGCGGTCACCTTCGCCCATCACCTGCCCAGCCAAGCACCAAGCGCCACCGCCCGCTACGACCTAGTTGCCGAAGGTCCCCCGCAGGGCCGGCGGCCCGTCATGCCGTCAGGACCTGGGTAGGCCGCCGTCCTGAGATGCCGCCGCCGGGCCGGCCACCCCGTGCCGCAGCCACAAGGAGACATGGGTCGGCTGCATGGCCTCGTGCACGACCTTGACCAGGTCGGCCGAGATCGCCCCGAGGTCGACCTCGCTGCGCAGGCGGGCGCTGAACGCCTCGATGATGCGGACCGCGTCGTAACGCCGGCGGTTGAAGCGCTGGTCGACCAGGTTCTGGACCCGGCGCCGGGCGGGCTGGAACAGCGCGGCCACGGTCAGGGTGGTGGCCGCCACGGCCAAGGTCGACCCGCCGGAGAACCGGCTGAGCACGGCCTGGAGGGCAACGACCATGGCCCCGTAGCCGGCGCCCAGCACGGCGGTGACCGCGCCGTAGACCAGGGCCCGGTTGATCAGTCGGTCGATGTCCCACAGCCGGTAGCGGAGGATCGAGTAGGTGACGGTGACCGGCACCAGGAACAGGGCGAGCTGCCGCACGGTCCGGCCCCCGAGCCGGGCCAGCAGCGCCTCGGAGCCGAGCGGGGGCGAGGCGCCCACCGTGGCGATGCTCAGCAGGAGGTACCCGCCGGTGATGGCGACCGTGCCGAGCATGCCGAACAGCAGCCACTTGGTCTGCTGGCGCTGCGTCGGGGTGGAGACGTGTCGGTACCGGTGGACCTGGGTGACGAAGCCGACTGCGAACAGGGCGAGCATCAGGCCGATGTCGCGGGGGTCCTGCGGGACGTAGGCGTAGCGCTCCCCGGTGCGCTCCGAAGCGAGGTACCCGGGAATGTAGGAGAGGGTCCAGATGGCCGGGCGCCAGACGACCAGGGGGACGAGCAGGATCCAGATCCAGCGGGGGACGAAGCGGCCGCTTGGGAACAGGTAGATGACGGCGAGCTGGCAGATCTCGCCGAGGGCGCACAGCATCGCCACCAGCGGGACCGGCGCCGGGGCCTCGAAGGCGGGCGCGGTGTACAGCATCGCGGTCAGCACCAGGGTGAGCGCCATCAGCATGGCGATCCAGTCGTCGGACCGGCGCGCGAAGACCAGCACGGCGATGCCCGCGAAGCCGAGCATGGTCACGGTGTCGAGGACGGTCAGGTAGGCGGCCGGGAGGCCGGTGGGGACGCGCAGATGCTCGAGCCCGGCGACGGTCTCCGGACGCAGGACGCGGGCGGTCCGGTAGCTGGCCGGGATGCCGGTGACGAACAGCGCGAGCACGGTGGCGACCAGGGCGACCCAGACGGCGCGGGCAGCGGGCAGCGCGCGGCCGCGCAGGACCGTCCCTGGTCGCTCGTGCTCCTCGGCGGTGCTCACGTCACGATCCTAGGGACCGTCCCGCCCCGGCGCGACCGGCACGTGCTCCCCGGCGCCCGACCGCTCGACGGGTAGCAGCAGTGATGTCGTCGTCCTGCTCCCAGCCGGCGCCGGTGAAGGCGCCGAGCTCGGCCAGAAGGGCGGCGATCAGTAGGTCTCGTCGACCTGCCAGCGATCCCGACCCGATGCCGGCACCCACGATCGACCTTCCGGCACTCACACGATCAGGTGGTCGCGCGCGTACGCGAAATGAGTGAGGGATCCGCGTTGCGACGGCCGTATCGTGCGTACGGCGCCGACCTCTGTCGCCCCCCCGCAGGGAGGCGGTGCCACTCTTGGTCGAAGGTCAGGAGTGCGCTGGTGCAGGGTCTGACAGGCGCTTATAAGGCGTCGACCTTGTCGTTGGGCACGACGGCGATGAAGGCAAGCCCGCTCCTGCCAGGAGCAAGGGGAGCACCCCGTCCGGCCGGTTCCTGCCCTACCCAGGTCACGCTCCCAACCGATCCACCTCCGCAGCACGCGACCCAACCAAGCCCAAGGCTAGGTCGCGCGGTAGCCGGTCGCCTAGATGAGTTGGCTTACATTCGATTGGTGGCGGTACAGGAGGGGAATCAGCCATGAGTCATGTCCGCAGCCTGGGCCGCAGGCTCGGCCTGGCCGGGGTGGCCGTCGTCGTCGCCCTGATCCAGATGGCGGCAGTTCCACCCGCGACGGCACAGGCACAGCCGGCCGCCAGCGCCGACCTCGCGGTGACCATGCGCTGGATCGGCGACGGCACGCCGAGGGCGAAGGTCGGGGAGTTTGCCAGCTTCGCCATCACGGCCACCAACCGCGGGCCGGACACCGCGGTGGCCACCGTGCTCAGCATCGGCACGCCGGACCAGCTGAACGGCATCTCCCTGACCTGCAGCGACCCGGCCGCCTGCAGGCTGCCAGGGCTCGACCTGCCGCCCGGCGCGACGGTGACGGCCACCCACACGGGTTCGCAGCCTGATCAGTGAGCTCACGGGATCCCACGACCGTGGGTCCGCCTTTTGTCCACCCTCGGGGAGTACGACGGATGACTATCCCTTCGTGGTGTCCCTGTGGAGGCTCGGCAAGCGGGCTGTTTGGCGTACCTCCGTCCTCAAGGCGCAGGCAGCGGAGAGGGGTGGAAAGGGGAGACTCCCCAGACAGTTTCTCTTGGCCGCGAGAGGGGTACTCACAGCGCTCCAATCACACAAGGGCCAGCGCCATGAATATCCCAGGATGTTCGCCGAGCAAGAGAATCAGCACCTTGCGGTCGTGCGCCTTCGGTCCCCGCGCGCTACCCGCCGCTGGCTCGCTCGCGCATGCGGATGAGGCACCAGCTTGAGCTTCGTCGGGCACTCGACATCCTTGATCGGTCCAGTCCCGGCCGTCTCCAGGCTGGTGTAGCCGCTGCACGATCACGGCCGATTTCCGTTGAGCCCGACCACAGCTACCGTATGATCTGGGCGCCTTCCAAGCCCGGAGGAGGAACGCGCGATGTCAGCCCAGCGACCAGCATCCCCCGAGCTGGACGCCGACGATGTGGCGGACGCCAGGTACCCCAACACCGCCCGCATCTGGAACTACCAGCTCGGCGGCAAGGACAACCTCCCGGTCGACCGGAAGGCGTCCGACGCGGCCAACGCGATGGTGCGAGACATCAGCGCGCCCACCGGCGAGGACGCCGCCCACGACGGCCGCCACTTGATCCAGCGGATGGTGGACTACATGCTCGGGCAGGGCGTCCGCCAGTTCCTCGACCTCGGCTCCGGCCGGCGGCCGCGGCGCTCAACTCCGGCTACCACCTCGCATACCTCACCGGCGCCGGGCTGGTGCTCGTCGCGATCGCGGTGGCGGTTAGCTTCCGTGGTGATCGGCTGCGGCGGGTGCGCCGGCTCGGTGCCGTAGAGTCGGGCGCGAGCGATGGCGAGCGACTACGCGCCGACCCCGGTAGAGGACTTCCTCGACCCCGACCATCCGACGCTCTTTCCCCGGCTCACGCCGGAGCAGATCGAGTACCTGGCGGAGATCGGCACCCAGCTCACGTTCGCGCGCGGGGACGTCGTGTTCGAGCACGGTCAACGCGAGACCCCGCTCTACGTGGTCCAGAGCGGAGCCATCGACATCATCGACCACGCGCCGGAGGGCGATCGGTACTTCACCCAATGCAGGGCCGGAACGTTCGCCGCCGACATCTCGATGTTCACCGGCGAGCCGACCCTTGCCGCGGGGTACGCGGCCGAGCCTACCTCGCTCGTGGCGCTCCCGCCGCAGGATGTGCGCCGGGTCGTCGCGACCACGGCCGAGCTAGGCGACCTGCTCCTGCGGACGATGGTCACCCGCCGAGAGTGGCTTCAGGGCCGCGGTCTGGGTCAGCAGCGGCTGATCGGCTCACGATGGTCGGGAGAGTCCTTCGCCGTAAGGGAGCTCTTGGAGCGCAACCTCGTTCCCTTCACCTGGCACGACCTCGCCACCGACGCCGACAGCCGGATCCTGATCGAAGGGCTTGGCATCGGGGAGGCCGAGTGCCCGGTCCTGGTCCGCTCCGACAGCGTCATCCGGCGAGTGACTGTGACGTCGGTCGCCGATGAGCTCGGGCTACGAGCGCAGGTCGACGGCCAGAACTTCGACGTCGTGGTGCTCGGCGGCGGCCCGGCCGGGCTCGCCACGGCGGTCTACGCCTCCTCCGAGGGCCTCAGCACGCTCGTGGTCGAGCGCTTCGCCCCGGGCGGTCAGGCGGGCACGAGCGCGCGGATAGAGAACTACCTCGGCTTTCCGACGGGCCTCACCGGCGCCGATCTCGCCCGGCGGGCGACGCTCCAGGCGCGAAAGTTCGGCGCCGTGATCTCCAGCGTCCATGAGGCCTCCCAGGTCTCAGAGCCACACGACGGCGGTTTCCGCGAAATCGGGCTAGCTGACGGTCAGCGCGTCCTCGGCCGGTGCGTCGTCCTGGCGCCGGGCGCGGACTACCGCCGGCTTCCCGCGGAGAACGCGGATCGGTTCGAGGGCCGGGGCCTTTACTACGCGGCGACGCACATCGAGGCGCAGCAGTGCTCGGGAGAGGACGTCGTGGTCGTAGGCGGAGCGAACTCGGCCGGGCAGGCCGTGGTCAAGTTGGCCGACTACGCGCGCGAGGTCCATGTCGTAGCCCGGCGACCGCTCGAGGCGGCGATGTCGCACTACCTGGTCGACCAGATCGAGGCCAAGTCGAACGTCCGCGTCTGGTCCGGGTGTGAGGTGCGATCGCTCGAGGGGGACGAGAAGCTCGAAGCCGTGGTGATCTCGGGTGCGGGTCCCGACCGCCGGGTCGAGACCTCGGCGCTCTTCGCCATGATCGGCGCCTCCCCGAGGTCGGAGGGGCTGGTCCAGTTCGTGGGCCAGGACGACAAGGGCTTCGTGGTCACGGGCGAGGAGGCGAGGCGCCACCCCGACTTCCCCCGGCACTGGAACGGGGCGGACCGGGGCCCGCTCCTGCTCGAGTGCACGCGCCCGGGCGTCTTTGCGATCGGCGACGTCCGCACAGGCTCCACGAAGCGCGTGGCGGCGGCAGTGGGAGACGGCGCGCTGGTCGTTCGCTCAATCCACGCCTCGCTCGCTTCTGGCCAAGCGTAGGTCAACGACGACAGGAAGGGAGACGCCACCTACCGGGGCCGCCCTTACCACAAACCCCAGCTCACACGGCGTGCCAGCATTTCCGTACCCCACGGGACCTAGATCTCCAAGCCGGAACCGAGGCTTCTGAGATAACACAAACTTGTGTTATCTCAGGCATACGTGTAGCATGCTGCGCATGCCGACCGATGCCGAGATCACCTTCGCCGACCACGCCGGCCGGCTCTACGCCCGCCGTTACGGGATGGCCCCGGTGGTGGGGCGGCTGTTGGGCTATCTGGCCATCTGCGACCCGCGCGAGCAGAGCATCGCGGAACTGGCCGAAGCGCTACTGGCCAGCCGCAGCGCGATCGCCGGCGGGGTGAAGACCTTGGAGCAGTTGGGCCTGGTCCGCCGCTCCCGGGCCGCGGGTGAGCGGATGGACCGGGTCGGCATCGACCTGACCTCGCGGCGGGCGTTGGGGTTCGACCCCACCGAGTACCAGGAGCAGGCCGCGCTGGCACGCGAAGGCCTGGCGATCCTGGCCGACGCCCCGCCCGAGCGGCGGGCCGTGCTGCTGGAGTGGGTCGCGCTGGCCGAGTGGCTGGTGGCACGGCTGCCCGAGTGGGAGAAGGACTGGCAGGCCCACCGCGAGGCGCTGCGCGCGGCGGGCGAACTCCCCGGCGACACGACGCATTCCTGACGGCGAGGAGGCACGATGACCCCGATGACCACCCAGACGGTCCAGGCGCTGCACGTGCAGGGTCTGGAGAAGTCGTACGACGAGTTGCGTGTGCTGCGCGGCGTGGACTTCGACGTGGCGCGGGGCAGCATCTTCGCGCTGCTCGGCTCCAACGGCGCAGGCAAGACCACGGTCGTGAAGATCCTGTCCACGCTGCTCAAGCCCGACGCGGGGACGGCCACCGTCGCCGGCTTCGACGTCGCCACGCAGGCTGCGGACGTGCGGGAGTCCATCAGCCTCACCGGGCAGTTCGCGGCCGTGGACGAGATCCTCACCGGGCGCGAGAACCTGGTCCTGATGGCCCGGCTGCGGCGTGTGAGGCACGCCGGCCAGGTCGCGGATGACCTGCTGACCCGCTTCCAGCTCACCGACGCGGCGGAGCGGAGGGTGGCGACGTACTCCGGTGGCATGCGCCGCCGCCTGGACATCGCCATGAGCCTCATCGGGCACCCGCCGGTGATCTTCCTGGACGAGCCGACGACCGGGCTCGACCCCCAAGCGCGCATCGAAGTGTGGAACAGCGTCAAACAGCTCGCCGGGCAGGGCACGACGGTGCTGCTCACCACGCAGTACCTGGACGAGGCCGAACAGCTGGCCGACCGGATCGCGATCCTCCACCAGGGTCGGATCATCGCCAACGGCACCCTCGCCGAGCTCAAGCAGCTGTTCCCGCCCGCCAAGGTCGAATACGTCGAAAAGCAGCCGACCCTCGAGGACGTCTTCCTCGCCATCGTCGGTGCCACCGGCAAGGACGGCGACGCCGGCAAGGACGGCGGCATCGGCACCGACGAGTAAGGAACAACGATGACCAAGCGCTTTCTCGGTGACATCGCCCTCCTGACGGGACGGTCCTTGCGTCACATCATGCGCAGCCCGGATACCATCATCACGACCACGATCATGCCGATCGCCTTCATGCTGCTGTTCGTCTACGTGTTCGGCGGCGCGATCAGCTCAGGGTCGGATTCGTACGTGAACTACCTGCTGCCCGGCATCCTGCTCATCACGATTGCTTCGGGCATCTCCTACACCGCCTTCCGGCTCTTCCTGGATATGAAGAGCGGGATCTTCGAGCGCTTCCAGTCCATGCCGATCGCACGGTCGTCCGTGCTGTGGGCGCACGTGCTGACCTCGCTCGTTGCCAACCTGGTCTCGCTCGTGGTCGTCGTGCTCGTCGCGCTGCTCATGGGCTTCCGCTCGGGGGCGGGCATGTCGGCGTGGCTCGCGGTCGCCGGCAGCCTGATCTTGTTCACCCTGGCGCTGACGTGGATCGCCGTCATCCCCGGCCTCACCGCGAAGTCCGTGGATGGCGCGAGCGCGTTCTCCTACCCGCTGATCTTCCTGCCGTTCATCAGCTCGGCATTCGTGCCCACCGACACCATGCCCGGCCCGGTGCGCGCCTTCGCCGAGCACCAGCCGGTGACGTCCATCGTCAACGCGATCCGCGACCTGTTCACCCAGCAGCCGGTCGGCACCGACATCTGGATCGCCCTGGCGTGGTGTGTCGGCATCCTCGTCGTCGCGTACGCCCTCGCCATGGCGACCTACCACCGCAAGATCGCCTAAGACGGCGTTTCGTTCCTTTCGGGGTAATCGCAGGCGTTGAGGTGAGGTTCTTCGGCGCCGGTTGCTGCCGTGGCTGCCGAGACGGTGCCGTGGCGGCTGCGTCGGGTTGTGCGTGGTAAGCCAGGAGCTGGCCTGCTGGTCATTCCGCGCCGATGGCGGTGAGCAGGTCGAGCCGGGCGGCGCGGTGGGCGGGGATGGCGGCGGCGACCAGCCCGGCCGTGCCGGCAAGCACCAGGTCGACCAGGAGCTGCCTGGCGGGGAGGGCGATCGTGGCCACGCCGGCCTGTTGGACGGTGACGGCGCGGGCGAGGGCCGCCCCGACCCCGATGCCGAGGGTGAGGCCGAGCAGCGCCCCGGAGACCGCGGTGATGACCGACTCCCAGCGGACCATGGCGGCGAGCTGCCTTGCGGTCATGCCGACCGCGCGGAGCAGCCCGAACTCTCGGGTCCGCTCGACCACCGCCAGGGCCAGGGTGTTGGCGATCCCCAGGGTGGCGACGGCGGCGGCGAGCAGGACCAGCGCGGTGAGCAGGTCGAGCGCGCTGCCGAGGTCGCCGAGGTCGCTGGCCCGCTGCTGCTGGTAGGTGGCGGGGTCGGTGACGGTCACGTCCGGGTAGCGACTGAGGAGGGGTTGGACTGCCGCGGTCAGCGCGGCCGGGTCGGTGCCGGGGGCGGCGTGCAGCAGCGTGTGGTCGGCCTGGCCGTGGCCGAGGGGGAAGTAGCGGTCCATCAGGTCGATGGCCAGCAGCAGGTCGGCCTCGAACAGGGGGTCGCGGGCGAAGATCCCAACGACCGGGAGCTGGCGGGTCGTGCCGACCTCGGAGAACCCGACCGGGACCAGGCTGCCGACCCGCCAGTGGTGGTCGTCGGCGAGCCGGGTGGAGAGCAGCAGGCCGCCGTCGGGCCGGTCCAGCGCCTGCAGGCTGCCGGCACGGACGCCGAAGTCCAGGACGCGGGCGGCGGGGCCAGGGTCGATCCCGTCGACGCCGACCCGGGCGCCGCCGACGCGGACGTGGGCGGTGTTGACCGGCAGGGCCGCGCCCACCTCGGGCAGCACCGCCAGCCGGGCCACCGCCGCGCGGGGCAGGACGCCCTCCAGGTACAGGTCGGCGTGGCTGCCGGCCTGGATGCCGGCGCGGACCGAGCGGGCGGCGGAGGTGCCGAGCACGCTGGTGCCGGCCGCCAGGACCAGCCCGACCGTGAGCGCACCGACCGTGGCGGCGGACCGGCGCGGGTTGCCGAGGACGTTGTCGCGGGCGAGCCTGGCCGCGAACCCGAACAGGCGCGCCAGCGGCGCGCCGACGGCGCGGCACAGCGGCGGGGCGAGCACCGGCCCGAGGGCCATGACGGCGAGCACGGCCGCCAGCGCGCCCAGGCCGCTGAGGGCGGTCGTGCCGGTCCCGACGACCAGGGAGGCGGCGATGCCGGCCGCGCCGACGAGGGCAAGGCCCAGCCCGACCGCGGTCCGGGCCCGCCCTGCTGGTGGTGCGGTCGATGGGGCGGCTTGGCGGATCGCCTCCAGGGGCGCCACCCGGCTGGCCCGGCGGGCCGGGGCGAGCGCCGCCGCCATGGTGACCAGCGTCCCGACCGCCAGCCCGGCGAGCACGGTGCGAGGCGCCAGCACCAGCCCGGCGGGCGGCAGCGTGTTCCCCAGGCCGCGCAGCAACGCCTGTAGCCCGACGGCGGCGCCCACCCCGACGGCGACGCCGGCGGCCGCCGCGACCAGCCCCACGACGGCGGCCTCCAGCAGCACCGCGCCGAGCACCTGCCGGCGGGTCGCGCCGAGCAGCCGCAGCAGCGCCACCTCGCGGATGCGGCCGGCGACCAGCACCGAGAAGGTGTTCCAGATGGTGAAGGAGCCGACCAGCAGCGCCACCGCCGCGAAGGCCAGCAGGGTGGCGCGGAGCCCAGCAAGGTAGCCCTGGACCTCGCCGGCTTGCCGGGCGGCGAGGCTGGCCGCGGTCGCCGCCTCCAGCCGCCCGGCCGGCAGCAGCCCGGCGATCCGGTCGCGCAGCACGTCCGCGCCCACCCCGGGAGCGGCGCGCACCCGGACCTCGTCGACGGTGCCGCCGCGGCCGAGCAGGCGCTGCGCCGCGGCGGTCTGCAGCACCGCCACGGTTGGGGTGTCGAAGGTGCCGAGCTCGGAGGCCGGGCTCTGGGCGCCGGCGAACCCGGTCACCCCCACCACCCGGAAGCGGTGCGGCGCGCCGTCGGCGCCCACGATCCCCAGGGTGTCGCCCAGCCGCCAGCCGCTTGCACGGGCGGTGGCCTGGTCCAGGACGGCCTCGCCGTCGCGCTCGGGAGGCCGGCCCTGGGTCAGCGTGTAGCCGGCCGCCAGCGTCGGGTCGGCCGGCCAGCTCAGGATGAGATTTGACGCGCGGCGGTGGCGGATGGGCCGGCCATCCCGGCCGACCATCGTCACCTTCTCCCCGACCACCACCCCCGCCACCGCCCGCGCCCCGGGCGCCGCCGCGATGGCGGCGACCAGGTTGGGCCGGATGGCCTGCGGCGGGCCGGCCTTGGGGTCGTCGGCGTTGTCGACGACCACGTCCACGCCGGACTGCGCTGCCGCGGTCAGGCGGCGCACGGACTGGCCGACGGCGTCGGTGAGGATCAGCGTGCCGGTCACCAGCGCCACGCCGACCAGCACCGCGACCGCGGTCATCGCCAGCCGCGCCCGGCGGGCGAGCAGCCCCTTCAAGGTTGCGTCCAGCACCGCTCACACCCCCGCCGGACCGGCCCGGGCGGGACGCTCGAGCCGCTTCATCGCCTCCAAGACCCCCGCGGCGGTCGGCTCGCCCAGCTCGCCGGCCACGCGCCCGTCGGCCAGGAAGACGACCCGGTCGGCGTAGCCCGCCGCGACCGGGTCGTGGGTGACCATCACGATCGTACGGCCCAGCTCGCGCACGGCTTGGCGCAGCACGCCCAGCAGCTCGGCGGAGGCGCGCGAGTCCAGGTTCCCGGTCGGCTCGTCGGCGACGACCAGGTCGGGATGGCCCAGCAGCGCGCGGGCGGCGGCCACCCGCTGCTGCTCGCCGCCCGACAGCTCACCCGGCCGGTGCCCCAGCCGCTCCTCCAGCCCAAGGGTGGCGACCACCCCGGCGAGGAGCTCCGGGTCGACGGGGCGCCCGGCGATCGCCGACGGCAGGACGATGTTGTCGGCGGCGGTCAGCGCCGGCAGCAGGTTGAACGCCTGGAAGACAACGCCGATCCGGTCGCGGCGCAGCAGGGTCCGGTCCCGCTCGGCCAAGGCGCCAAGCTCGACCTCGCCGAGCAGGACCTGCCCCGAGGTCAGCGTGTCCAGCCCGGCCAGGCAGTGCAGCAGCGTGGACTTGCCAGACCCTGACGGGCCCATCACCGCGGTGAACCGCCCCGCCTCGAACGCGACCGTGACCCCCGCAAGGGCGTGCACCACGGTCGAACCCGTGCCGTACCGCTTGACCGCAGCAACCGTCCGGGCGGCCAGCCCACCCGTGAGGGTGGTCGCGGTGGTGCCTCGCATCGGGGCTCCTTCTGCTCCGAGTCCTCCCAGAGCCTCTCCCATGGCCCAGCCCACCACCATCGGGGATCGCCCTGGAAGGACCCTGACCCACCGGCACCACGCTCAGGGTTCCAACAAAGTCGTGCATCCCTCTTGACGATCAGAACCGGTTGAGGCACACGACCGCACAGGCCACCAGCACGAACGCGAACCACCGCCCCGAGTCCCTGTCCCAGCGCACCTGCAGGCGCCGCCAGCAGCTCAACCAGGACAGCGACCGCTCCACCTTCCAGCGATGACGCCCGAGCCGCGCTGAGGAGTCGATCCCACGCCTGGCGATCCGTGGCATGATCCCGCGGCGGCGGAGGTAGGCGCGGTTGGCCGCGCTGTCGTACGCCTTGTCGCCGTAGACCTTGTCGGGTCGCGGACGCCGCCGACCGGATGGGGTCAGCACGGCAGGGACGTCATCCAAGAGCGCTTGGAACATGGTGGTGTCGCCTACGTTGGCGGCGGTGACCACCGGCGTCAGCGGCAGGCCGCTCGCGTCGCAGGCCAGGTGGAGCTTGCTCCCAGGCTTGCCACGATCGACCGGATTTGCGCCCACATGGTCCCCCGCGTTTGGCGCGCACGCTCATGGTGTCCACGCTCGCCCGCGACCAGTCCAGCCGGCCCTGCTCGCCCAGGCGGTCCAGCACCGCCAGATGAAGGGCGTCGAACACTCCCGCCCTCGCCCACTCGGTCAGCCGCCGCCAGCAGGTCGTTGGCGAGCCGCAGCCGAGCTCCCGGGCGGGGAGCAGCCGCCACGGGGTTGAGGTGCGGGCCATGTAGACGATCGCGGCGAAGCAGTTGCGATCGGGGATGGCACGATGCCGGCCGCCATACGGCGGGCGGGGTGGAGCCGGCAGCAAGGGCGCAACGATCGCCCACAGTTGGTCCGGCACGAGGTCGTCAACCAAGGTCATCATGACGCGCAATCATGCCAGCTCACCCCAAAGGAGCGAAACGACGTCTAAGGATGTGACCACGGCGGGCGCGCCCACATCGCGACGCTAGCCGGCTGCACGACCTCACCGGCCAGTGGACGCACTTCTCTCGAGCGTGTCCGGCGGATGGGGCGAGCAAGAGCGCTAGTGTGGTCGCCGTGGAGCCATCGGTCCGATGCGGGCAGCATGCAGGGCGACCAGGGCGCAGTGAAGCCGGGACCGAACTGGCTGGCAGGAGGTTCGACCATGAGCGGAGAACGAGGAGCGAAGGGCGCTCCACACCCGTTCACCGACGAGGCCCGAGCGCTGGGCATCGACGTCGACGATCCTCGCGCCTTGGCCTGGATGGAGGACCACCTGCCCGAGTATCGGCAGCAGGCTTCCGGGCAGCGGCCCTTGTACTGGATCCTCGGAATCGGCTTCGTGGTGGGCCTGGCCGCTCACGTCGGCGGGTTCCTGCTCAAGACCTCGGCGACGACGGAGCCTCTGTTGCTGGTGGCCGACCTGCTCTACGCGCTCGGCTGGGCACTGTGGACCAGCGTCATCGTGGTGTTCTTCGTCCAGATCTGGCCGGAGGCCAAACGGCGCCAGCTCAAGCGGTGGCTCGATGCCTACGACGCAGCGCTGCGCGAGAAGGCCCGAGCCGGAAGCGACCAGGCGTCGGGGGACGACCAAGCGCCGTCGTCGCGTTCGCGGCCAGGCTGAACCGCCTCCGCGGTATCCGCTGACATGAAAACCTCATGCAGGCCGCTTGGATCGTGGGCGGCACGATTCATGCCGCCACGCGGCCATTCCGCACTACGAGCACAGGAATTCACCCACGGTGGTCGTTGGCAAGGTCTGGTCGAATATCGACGTTCACGTCATCGTCCGAAGGTAGCGGTAGGCGAGTGGCCGTGGTGGCGATGACCCGACCCAGCGCGGCGCGGTCGCATGCGACGCCTTGCCGAGGACCTGGTCGACGTCCACGTGACCGTCCCGGGCGGCGCGCTGCCCGCGCTTCCGGGCAAAGCCGAACACTTCCCTTAGATTCCGCCGCCGGTTGCTCACGGGTCCCTTAGGCCCCGCTCCTAGCGTTGGCCGGGGGCAAGCGGCGGAAGGAGCGGTCTGCGCATCGTGAGCCGGGAAACTGACGACCACCAGCCGGTGAGCGCGAGCTGGCCGCTGTACCGGGCTGAAGGGGCTGGTGCTCGGCCCGCCGCTGCAGACCACGCGGCTGGTGCACGTGCGGCTGCGCAAGGTCGTCGCGCTGGCCGTGCTGGCGTCCGGCAAGATCCCCTCCAGCGCCTACGGCACCGAGCAGCCGTTCCAGCTGGGCCGCAGCTCCCGTGCGTGCCACCCGTCGAACCGGAAACGACGGCAACCCAGGCGAGGCCGTGATGAGCGGGCGGACGGCAACGGCCGGGCCTGGGCCACCCGTCCGGCTGCTTGTCGCCGACGGCGACCCGTCACTGCGCCGAGTCCTGCGCCGTGCCCTGCAGGCGCGCGGCTACCAGGTCGCGCTCGCCAACACCACCGGTACCGCACTGGAGCTGGCCGGCGACGAGCATCCCGACCTGATCGTCCTGGATCTCAGCCTGCCCGGCGTCATCGACGCGATCCGCGCGCTGCGCCAAGCCGCCGCTACGTCCATCCTGCTGCTGACCTGGCCGACCGAGCCCGGCCGGCAGGCCGCGTTGGACGCCGGCGCCCACGGCGTCCTCACCAAGCCGTTCGGGATCGGCCAGCTCCTCGAACGCGTCCAGGCACTGCGGACCCCGGCGTACACGCCGCAGGGCCAAGACGAGAACCAGGCAACCGGAACAGAGGCACCATGGACACGAAGCTGACCCAGCAGCTCAACGGTGCGGGGTGGGCCGCAGGTGGTGCTGCCACCAGCCTGTTGATCGGCGTCCTGATCGAACCGTTCCGCCGCACCATCGGCCTGGAGAACGTCACCATCGTCTACCTGGCCACGGTCGTGGTCACCGCCGCCTTCGCCGGCCGGGCGGCCGGGCTGGCAACCGCCGTCACCGCCGCCCTGTCCTACGACTTCTTCCTCACCACGCCCTACCATTCGCTCGTCATCGACTCGCCCGCGCAGGTCATCACCGTCGCGCTGTTGTTGGCGACCGGGCTTGCCGCCGGCCTGGCCGGCAGTGGCCGGCGGCACCTGACGCTCGCCGTCGACGAGCAGGCCGGGCTGCTCGGTCTGCTCAACGCCGTCGCGCAGGCCGCCGCCAACGGCGAGAACGCCGACCAGACCGCTGCCGAACGGATCCACCGGCTCCTGGACGCCCGCCGGGTCGCGATCCAGCGAACCGGCCAAGCCGGTCCGCCCATGACCACCGTCGCCGACGCCGGCGACCGCGACGTGCCGCTGGACACCAGGGACCTGCTCCACCTCGACGAGCAAGGCCATACGCTCGCGCGGGAGCACCTGGTCGTCGCCAACGGGCTGGTGCGCTGGAGGATGCCGGAGCGCGGCGTGGTCATCGACCTGGCCCACCATGGTTGCCCGGTCGGCTGCCTCATCGTGATCCACGGCCCCGCCCGCCGCACGTCACGGCTCACCCGGCTCGCCCTCGCCACCGTCGCCGGGACCCTCGCCACCATCGGGCCGACTCCCCTGCGACGTTGAGTCCAAGGCGACCAGCCTGTGTACCGGCCCCCTACCCGGGTGTGTGGGAGCCGCCGGGTTGGCCGCCGAGCAGGCGCCGCACCTCCGGCTCGGCAGCCAGGGTGGTGACGGCGAGCACCTCGTCGCCGGCCTCCAGTGGGCCGGCCTCGGCGCCTGGC
Source organism: Actinomycetes bacterium (assembly GCA_036377075.1). GTDB lineage: Bacteria > Actinomycetota > CALGFH01 > CALGFH01 > CALGFH01 > DASUZB01. Next base: position 21,325 of record DASUZB010000301.1, read on the forward strand.
AGCACCTGGTCGCCGCGGACCACGGCGACCAGGGTGGCACCGGGCGGCAGGCCGAGCGCGGCCGGTGCCGCCCCGACGGCCGGCGCCTCGTCGTCGAGGGTCACCTCGACCAGCGCGACGCCGCGGCCGCCACGGCCGGCCCGGAGCAGGGTGACCACGTCCTGGACGCCGACGGCGCTGTCGAGCAGCCAGGTGAGCACGGCCGGGGCCGAGACGGCCGTGTCCACCCCCCAGTCTTGGGTGAACAGCCAGGTGTTCTTCGGGTTGTTGACGCGCGCGACCACCCGGGGCACGGCGTAGTAGCGCTTGGCGAGCAGGCTCACCACCAGGTTGTCCTCGTCGTCGCCGGTGGCGGCGACCACCGTCTCGACCGTGTCGAGGCCGATGCGGTCGAGCACCGAAGGCTCGCAGGCGTCGCCGGTGATCACGGTGCGGTCGCCGGCGGCGCGCATGCGCCGCGCGGTCTCGGCAGCCTGCTCCACCACCAGCACCTCATGACCCTGCTCCACCAGGTGGTCGGTGATGTAGGAGCCCCAGACGCCGGCGCCGGCGACCATCACCCTCACCGGTTGGCCTCCTCGGCGAGCAGGGCGTCGAGCCGGTCGCGGGCGCCGGCGGCGACCGTGACGCGGACCACGTCGCCCTCGGCGAGCACGGTCGCGGCCTCCGGCACGAAGGCGCCGCCGAGGCGGGTGATGCTGATCACCCGCAGCCCACCGCCCTCCTCCAGGTCGGCGACGCTGCGGTCGACCAGGTGCTGAGGCAGCTCCAGGCGGTACACGGAGACCTCGCCGCGGCCGAACGCGGCCTCCTCCTTGAGGGTGCGGTGCTCCAGGTAGTCGCGGACCTTGCGCAGCGCCCAGTCGGTCGAGGAGATGGTGACGATGCCGAGCTGCTCGTAGATGGCCGCCCGGCGCGGGTCGTGGATGCGGGCGATCACCCGCGGCACCCGGTAGGTGTCGCGCGCCACCCTGGCCGTGACCACGTTGGAGTTGTCCCCGCCGGTGACCGCGACCAGGGCGTCGGCGCGGCCGACGCCGGCCAGCTCCAGCACGTCCCGGTCGAAGCCGATGCCCTCGACGGTCGGCCCGGCGAAGTCCTCGCCGAGGCGGTCGAACGCCTTGCGGTCCTTGTCGATGACGGTCACCGCGTCGCCCTCGGCGGCCAGCGCCACCGCCAGGCCCGCACCGACGCGGCCGCAGCCGACGATCACCACCCGCATGCCACCCAGCTCCCCCCCTCATTCTCCGGGGGGCTACCGCTCGGCGCTGCGTGGCTACCCGCCGCCTGGGTTCCGGCCCCGCTCTCGAGCCCCCTGGACGCCCCCGTGTCCGGCTCGTCGGCGACGAAACGGTAGCCCATGCCCGGCTCGGTCAGCAGGATCCTGGGCTCGGCCGGGTCGTCGAGCTTGCGGCGCAGGTTGGCCACGTAGACGCGGAGGTACTGGGACTCCTCGCCGTAGCCGGGTCCCCAGGCCCGTTCCAGCAGGAAGCGGTGGGTGCACAGGCGCCCGGCGTTGGTGGCGAGCACCTCCAGCAGGCGGTACTCCGTGGCGGTGAGCCGCACCTGGCTCCCCTCCCTGGTCACCAGCCGGGCGTCGAGGTCGACCTCGACGTCGCCCGCGCGGATCACCCGGGGCCGCTCGGGCGCCACGCCGCGGCCGTGCCGCAGGGCGACGCGGATGCGGGCCATCAGCTCGGCGACGCCGAACGGCTTGGTCACGTAGTCGTCGGCGCCGAGGTCGAGCGCGGTCACCTTGTCGCGCTCGGAGTCGACCGCGGTCAGGACCACCACCGGCACGTCGGTCCAGGTGCGCAGGCGTCGTAGGACCTCGAGCCCCGGCACGCCGGGGAGGCCGAGGTCGAGCACGACGCAGTCGGGCTGGTGGGCCTCGACCGCGGCCAGCGCGGCCTCGCCCGAGGCGACGGTCAGCGCCTCGAAGCCGCGCGCCCGCAGGTTGGCCGCGACCGCCCGCACGATCGGTGGCTCGTCGTCGGCCACCAGCACCCGGGGGCTCACCCGGCCGCTGCCGCCGGCTCGCTCGGGACGGGCGGCTTGGTGCCGGCCACGGGCAGGGTCAGCACGAAGGTGGAGCCGCCACCGGGCGTGGTCTCGACCCAGAGGCGGCCGCCGTGGGCGCGCGCGATGCCACGGCAGATCGCCAGGCCCATGCCGGTCCCTCCGGGCCGCCTGCCGCCGGCCTTGAGCCGGTAGAACTGGTCGAAGACGCGCTCGCGCTCCGGTCCCGGGATGCCCGGACCGTGGTCGATCACGCGGACCTCCACCTCGTCGGACGCGCCGGGCCGGGCCACCACCGCCACCGGTCCGCCAGGGGCGTAGGTGCGCGCGTTGTCGAGCAGGTTGGTGAGGAGCTGGTCGGCTCGGACCGGGTCGACCAGCACGGTTGGCAGGTCGTCGGGCACGTCGGCGTCGACCCGCTGGCGGGTGCGCTGCCTGGCGCGGCGGACCACGGGGCTGACCAGGTCGGCCACTGAGGTCTCGACCGGGCGCGGGTCGAGCGCGCCCGCCTCGATGCGCGACATGTCCAGCAGGTTGTGGACCAGCCGGGTGAGCCGGTCGACCTCGCTGTCGATGGTGGCGAGGAACTCACGGCCCTGCTCGGTGTCCCAGCTCACCTCCTGGTCGAGCAGGCTGGAGGCGGACGCCTTGATCGAGGCGAGCGGCGTGCGCAGGTCGTGCGAGACCGAGTTGAGCAGCGCGGTGCGCAGCCGGTCCGTCTCGACCAGGGCCTCGGCGTGGCGCCGCTCCTCGTCGCGCTGCCCCTGCTCGACCGCGAGCGCCGCCTGGTTGGCGAAGGTGGCGAGCACGCGCCGCTCGGCCTCGCCGAAGCCGAGCGAGTCCGGGCCGCCCGCGACCACCACCAGCGCGCCGACCACGGTCTCCCCGGCCCGCATCGGCACGGTGAGCGCCCGGCCCGGCTCCAGGTCGCCGCCGGCCGGCCCCCGCACCCCGACCGACCGGTCGCCGGCCGCGTCGGCGAGTCGCTCGTCGAGCCGGTCGGGCACGGCGCCGTCGACGGCGGCCAGGCGCGTGCCGCCGTCGCGGTCGGCCAGCACGATGGCGCAGCCCGCCAGGCCGAACAGGGTGCGGACGGTGCGCGCCACCCGCTCGAGGGTGTCGTCCAGGCTGCCGTGCGCGACCAGGCTGGTGGACAGCTCGAACAGGGTGCGCGTCTCGCGCTCGCGCCGCTCGGCCTGCACGCGGCGCCGCTCCACCGCGCCGACCAGCAGGCTCACCACCAGCGCGATCAGCAGGTAGACGCCGAGCGAGAGGTAGTCCTGCCGGTCGCTGACGACGAAAGTGTGGTACGGCGGCAGGAACAGGAAGTCGAAGGCGAGGAAGCCGAGGGCGGAGGCGACCAGGCCCGGCCCGAGGCCGCCGGTCGCCGCCGCGGCGACGACCACCATCAGGAAGGTCAGCACCACGTTGGTCTTGGAGACGTCCTCGCGGAACAGGAGCAGCACCGCGGTGGCTGCGGTGGTCCCACCGACGGCAACGCTGTAGCCCAGGGCCGTCCTCGGCCCTGGGACCGCCAGCACGCGCCTGGACACGTCCATGACGGTCACCAGCATAGGAGCAAGATGGTCCCGGCTGGAATCGGCCGCGGCGGCGGCTGTCGCTCCGGGGCGGGAGCTTTGCAGATTCTTTGCGCGTTGCGGGCCACCGTTGACGGCGCCTTTGCGTGCCGCATGGAGGGTGGAGGGTGCCCATCTGGACACGAGCCAATCCGGGTTGGGGCGGCTCCGGCCGATACCCGGGGAAGCACCCCGGACCCCGGACAGTTGGGAGGAACCTCATGGAGGACCTGGTCGTCGTCGCGGTCGTGCTGGCCCTGGCGGCGGTGGCGTTCGCCTGGCTCGCCTTCGTCGAGCGGGCCTGAAGGGATTCGCATGGACTGGGAGAACCTGCTCGCCCTGCTGGTGGCGGTCGCGCTCACCGGCTACCTCGTCTACACGCTGATCCGACCGGAGCGCTTCTGAATGGCCACCTCCGACGTCGTCCAGCCGCTGCTGCTGCTCGCCCTGGTGGCCGCGCTCACCCCGCCGCTCGGGGCGTACGTCGCCCACGCCATGGCCGGGGAGCGCACCCCGCTCAGCCGCGCGGTCGTCCCGCTCGAACGGGTCGTCTACCGCGGCCTGCGCCTGGCACCCGAGCGCGAGCAGACCTGGCAGGCGTACGCGCGCTCGCTGCTGGCCTTCTCGTTCGCCTCGATCGCCGGCCTCTACCTGCTCCAGCGCCTCCAGGGCCTGCTGCCGGGCAACCCCGACCGGTTCGCCGCGGTCGACCCCTACCTGGCGCTGAACACCGCCGTCTCCTTCGTGACCAACACCAACTGGCAGAACTACCTGGGTGAGCAGGCCATGAGCCACCTCACCCAGATGGCCGGCCTGGCCGTGCAGAACTTCGTCTCGGCCGGGGTCGGGCTGGCGGTCGCGATCGCGCTGATCCGTGGCATCACCCGGCGCCGCCAGGAGACCATCGGCAACTTCTGGGTCGACCTCACCAGGGCCGTGCTGCACGTGCTGCTGCCACTCAGCATCCTCCTCGCAGTAGTGCTGCTGGCGCGCGGCGTGGTGGACAACTTCCACGGCGCCCACGAGGTCGCCACCCTGGCGGGCGCCGACCAGAGGATCACCGGCGGGCCGGTCGCCTCCCAGGAGGCCATCAAGGAGCTCGGCACCAACGGTGGCGGCTTCTACAACGCCAACTCCGCCCACCCGTTCGAGAACCCCGACCCGCTCACCAACTTCCTGGAGATGCTGGCGCTGCTGCTGGTCCCGTTCGCCCTCACCGCCACCTACGGGCGCATGGCCGGCTCGCGCCGCCAGGGCTGGGCGCTGTTCGCCGCCATGGCGCTGATCTGGGCCGCCATGGTCACCGTCGCGGTCAGCGCCGAGCAGGCCGGCAACCCGATCGTGGCCCGCGCCGGCGTCGACCAGCAGGCCGCCGGCGGCGCGCTCGCCCAGGCGGGCGGGAACATGGAGGGCAAGGAGGTCCGCTTCGGCGTCGGCGCCTCCGGCACCTTCGCCGCCAGCACCACCGGCACCTCGACCGGCGCGGTCGACTCCTTCCACGACTCCTACACCGCCATCGGCGGCCTGGTGCCGCTGTCGCACATGCTGCTCGGCGAGGTCTCGCCCGGCGGGGTCGGCACCGGCCTGTACGGCATGCTGGTGTTCGTCCTGCTCGCCGTGTTCATCGCCGGGCTGATGGTGGGCCGCACGCCGGAGTGGCTCGGCAAGAAGATCCAGGCCCGCGAGGTCAAGCTCGCCGGCCTGGCGATCCTGATCATGCCCGCCACCGTGCTGGTCCTCACCGGCCTGGCGGCGGTGCTGGGCGTGGGCACCTCGTCGCGGCTCAACCTCGGCCCCCACGGGCTCAGCGAGATCCTCTACGCGTTCGCCTCGCAGGCCAACAACAACGGCTCCGCGTTCGCCGGCCTCACCGGCAACACGCCCTTCTACAACCTCACCGGCGCGGTGGCGATGTTCGTCGGCCGGTTCCTGTTCATCCTGCCGGTGCTGGCGATCGCCGGCAGCCTCGCCGCCAAGGAGCGCGTGCCCGCCGGCCCGGGCACCTTCCCGACCGACACGCCGCTGTTCGTCGGCCTGCTGGTCGGCGTGGTGCTGATCGTCGGCGCGCTCACCTTCTTCCCGGTGCTGGCCCTCGGCCCCCTGGTCGAGCAGCTCCTGCAGGGCACCGGCCAGCTCTTCTAGTTCCCGAAAGGCGTTTCGTCGATGGCAGGATCAACCCCGAAGCGGCTGTTGGAGCCGGCGATCGTGCGCGGCGCGCTGGTGGATGCGGTGCGCAAGCTCGACCCCCGGGTGCAGCTCCGCAACCCGGTGATGTTCGTGGTGATGGTCGGCAGCGTCCTGGTCACCCTGCGCTTCGCCGTCAACCTGCTGCGCGGCGGCGGGCCGGGTGGGATCGCCTTCACCGGCCAGGTCGCCCTGTGGCTGTGGTTCACCGTGCTGTTCGCCAACTTCGCCGAGGCGATGGCCGAGGGCCGCGGCAAGGCCCAGGCCGACGAGCTGCGCAAGACCCGAAAGGACACGGTCGCCAGGCGGCTGCGCGCCGACGGCTCCACCGAGCGGGTGCCAGCCTCGGAGCTGCGCGCCGGCGACCGGGTGCTGGTCGAGGCCGGTGAGGTCATCCCCGGCGACGGCGAGGTCGAGGAGGGCATCGCCTCGGTCGACGAGTCGGCCATCACCGGCGAGTCGGCCCCGGTGATCCGCGAGTCGGGCGGGGACCGCTCGGCCGTCACCGGCGGCACCCGGGTGCTGTCGGACTGGATCCGGGTGCGGATCTCCTCCGAGCCGGGCAAGAGCTTCCTGGACCGCATGATCGCGCTGGTCGAGGGCGCAGCGCGCCAGAAGACGCCCAACGAGATCGCGCTGTCCATCCTGCTGAGCGTGCTCACCATCATCTTCCTGGTCGCGGTGGTGACGCTGCAGCCGTTCGCGGTCTACTCCGGGCGCCGGGCCGACGTGGTGGTGCTGATCGCCCTGCTCGTCTGCCTCATCCCCACCACCATCGGGGCGCTGCTCTCGGCCATCGGCATCGCCGGCATGGACCGCATGGTGCAGCACAACGTGCTGGCGATGTCCGGTAGGGCGGTGGAGGCGGCCGGCGACGTCAACACCCTGCTGCTCGACAAGACCGGCACGATCACGCTCGGCAACCGGGAGGCCACCGAGTTCCTCCCCATGCCCGGGGTGGAACTGGACGAGTTGGTCGACGCCGCACAGCTCTCGTCGCTGTCCGACGAGACGCCGGAGGGCCGCTCCATCGTGGTGCTCGCCAAGGAGCGCTACGGGCTGCGCGGCCGCGAGCTGCTGGAGCACCGCGCCCAGTTCGTCCCGTTCACCGCCCAGACGCGCATGTCCGGCGCCGACCTCGACGGCCGCCAGGTCCGCAAGGGCGCCGCCGACGCGGTCGTCGCCTGGGTCAGCGAGCACGGCGGCAAGGTCCCGGCCGAGCTGAACCCCGTGGTCGAGAAGATCTCCCGCGCCGGCGGCACCCCGCTGGTGGTGGCCGACGGCAACCGCGCCCTGGGCGTGATCCACCTCAAGGACATCGTCAAGGGCGGCATGCGCGACCGCTTCGACCAGCTCCGCCAGATGGGCATCCGCACGGTGATGATCACCGGCGACAACCCGCTCACCGCCGCCGCGATCGCCAGCGAGGCGGGGGTCGACGACTTCCTCGCCCAGGCCACCCCCGAGCGCAAGCTCGAGCTGATCCGGACCGAACAGGGCGGCGGCAAGCTGATCGCGATGACCGGCGACGGCACCAACGACGCGCCCGCGCTGGCCCAGGCGGACGTCGGCGTGGCGATGAACACCGGCACGGTGGCCGCCAAGGAAGCCGGCAACATGGTCGACCTCGACTCCAACCCGACCAAGCTGATCGAGGTCGTCGAGATCGGCAAGCAGCTGCTGATCACCCGCGGCTCGCTGACCACCTTCTCGATCGCCAACGACGTGGCCAAGTACTTCGCCATCATCCCGGCCTTGTTCGCCGCCACCTACCCGGTGCTCGACCGGCTCAACGTGCTGCGGCTCGAGACGCCCCAGTCGGCGGTGCTGTCCGCGGTGATCTTCAACGCCCTGATCATCGTCGCCCTGATCCCGCTGGCCCTGCGCGGGGTGCGCTTCCGCCCCGTGTCCGCCGTCGCCCTGCTGCGCCGCAACCTGCTGGTCTACGGGCTGGGCGGGATCGTGCTGCCGTTCGTCGGCATCAAGCTGGTCGACCTGGTCATCACGCTCATCGGACTGGCTTAGGAGAACCCCATGCTCACCGACCTGCGCCGGGGACTGGTCGCCCTGGCCCTGTTCACCGTCATCACCGGCCTGGCCTACCCGCTGGTGGTCTTCGGCATCGGCCAGCTCGCCTTCCGGGGCGCCGCCGACGGCAGCCTGGTCGACCGGGACGGCAGGTTGGTCGGCTCGCGCCTGATCGGCCAGTCGTTCAGCGACCCGCGCTACTTCTGGGGCCGCCCGTCCGCCGCCGGGCAGGACGGCTACGACCCGACCGCCAGCGGCGCCTCCAACCTCGGGCCGACCTCGAAGAAGCTGAGCGACGAGGTGGCCGCGCGGCTGCGGGCGCTGCTGAAGGCCAACCCCGGCAAGACCGCCGCCGACGTCCCCGCCGAGCTGGTCACCGCCTCCGGTTCCGGCCTCGACCCGGACATCTCCCCGGCCGCCGCCGAGTTCCAGGTCGACCGGGTCGCCAAGGCCCGCGGTCTCGACCCGGCGACCGTGCGGCGGCTGGTGCGCGCCCACACCCAGGGCCGCTTCCTCGGCGTGCTCGGCGAGCCGCGGGTCAACGTGCTGGAGCTGAACCTCGCCCTCGACGCGCTGGCACGGTGATCATGGGTCCGCGATGACCGACGACCACCTGCGCGCCGGCCGGCGCGGCCGCCTCAAGGTCTTCCTCGGCGCCGCCGCCGGGGTCGGCAAGACCTACGCCATGCTCGGTGAGGCCCGCGACCTCAAGGCAGCCGGCGTCGACGTCGTGGTCGGCTACCTCGAGCCCCACGGCCGCCGGGCCACCGAGCAGCGCGCCGCCGGGCTGGAGGTGGCACCGCGCCGGGTCGCCCGCGTCGGCGGCCGCACCTTCACCGAGATGGACACCGACTGGCTGCTGCAGCGCGTCCCCCAGCTCTGCCTGGTCGACGAGCTGGCCCACACCAACCTGCCCGGCGGGCGCCACGACAAGCGCTGGCAGGACGTCGAGGAGCTGGTCGCCGCCGGGATCGACGTCTTCACCACCGTCAACATCCAGCACCTGGAGAGCCTCAACGACAAGGTCTTCGAGATCACCGGGGTGCGCGTGCGCGAGACCTTCCCCGACCGGCTGCTGCACCAGGCCCACGAGGTAGTCCTCACCGACCTGCCGCCCGAGGCGCTGCGCGAGCGCATCGCCCAGGGCCGCGTCTACGCGCCGGAGAAGGTCCGCGCGGCGCTGACCAACTTCTTCCGCACCGACAACCTCACCGCGCTGCGCGCGCTCGCCCTGCGCGAGGTCGCCGAGCAGGAGGAGGGCAGCCTCAGCGAGGCCGAGCTCGCCGAGGAGGAGCCGGTCTCCCTCGGCGAGCGGGTGATGGTGTGCGTCGACGGCCGCCCCAACACCGCCGGCCTTGTCCGCCGAGCGGCGCGCATGGCGCGCCGCTCCGGCGGGCGCCTCTACGTGCTCCACGTCGAGCCCCAGGACGAGCGCGAGTCGCCCGAGGCGCACCAGCGGGTGGACGAGGCCGAGCGCCTCGGGGCCCGCCTGGGGGCGACCATGCTGCGCCGCGGCGGCGACGTGGCGGCGGAGATCGTCGCCGCGGCCCGCGAGCTCGGCGTCACCCAGATCGTGCTCGGCGAGTCGCACCGGCCACGCTGGAAGGAGCTGGTCGGCCAGACGATCATCGCGCGCATCCTGCGCGAGACCGACGGCGTCGACGTGCACATCATCGCCGACGAGCGCGCCCGCACCGCCGGGCGGCCCGCCGGCCCAACGGAGTGACGAGCCGAGGCCGGCGGGCGCCATCTCCCGCGGTCACCTCCGCGCCATCGGCGGCATGCTGGTGCTACTGGGCTGCTAGCCTCGATGCGCGATGGTGAACCGGACACAGGCACTGGTCCTCGGCTTCTTCCTGGTGGTCTTGGGCAGCGTGGTCATGATCTGGGCAGCCGCGCCCGACGTCTACGACCAAGCGCTCAGTTTCCCACCCAAGGGCCGCAGTGGACCCAGGTCGCCTTCCTGTCGTCTCAAGGGGCTCGGCCTCTGGATGCAGCGGCCTGGTCTGCCGGGATCCCGTTGCGGGCGTGCGCGTGCCGAATGAGCCTCGCCGCGATCAGGGAGTGGGTCACGAGCAGCGCAGGCACCAGCACCGTGAAGATGTACCAGGCCACCCCGAGCTGGAATCGGGGCATCTCGACCCGGAAGCCCTGAACGAATGCGTTGACGAGGTCCCCGACGCCCTCCAGCGTGAAGATCCATACCACCACCGGCGCATACCGCCATCCGGTTCGCAGCGCCACGATGGAAAGCAAGGCGAGCACGGCGGCGATGAGGTCGCCATAGGCCGCCGGGACCGCAAAGTCGCGGGGGAGGCTGGGGTCCACCACGGTCGGGACGAGCAGGGTGAGGCCCAGGGTGCGGGAAAGGTGCAGGAGGAGCAGCGGGGTGAGCGCATCCTCGAGCGACAGCCGCGCCAACCGTGGCGCCCAGTACCACCTGGCCACAAGGGCGAACAGCAGGATGCTGCCGGCGATCTGCACCTGGAAGATGGTTCCGACGCTCATGCTGGCTCCTACCCGACCTGCCGTTGGCCGCTGTTGGACTCTGCGAGGAATCCGACGAGGTGCCGTGCCAGCCTGGCCATGACCGGCGGACCGTCGCCGCCACGGCGTCCGTGGATCGTCGTCCCGGCCGTGGCGATGTCGAACGCTTCAAAACCATCGAACACGAAGCTCTCCCTTCCAGACGAGCAGACTGCCGCTGTCCACCAGCCAGCTTGCGCGTCCGAATTCCCATCCGCCACGGGCCGAAGCCGCTGCGAAGCTGCTGCGATGCCGATGTGATGCCGCCAGATGCGAGTCTCCGTGCCCGGCGAGCTTGATCCGCTCGACGACGGCGGGACGGTCGTAGGTGAGGCGGGCAGCGTTCCCTCACTGCCGGAGCGTGGGCTCCTCAGCGAGCATGGCGCGAACCTGGTCGGCGTCGGTGGTCCGCAGCTGCTCGAAGATCGCCAGGGCCTCACGCCAGTGCACCCCGGCCTCTGCCGTGCGGCCAAGCGCCTGCAGGGTTCTGCCTAGCTCCCGCAGGCTCTCCGCCTGGCCGTAGAGGTCGCCGAGCTCCCGGCAGATGGCCAGGCTCTCCTGCTGGCAGGCCAGCGCCTGCTCGTAGCGGCCTTGCCGCTGGTAGGCGATGCCGAGGTTGTTGAGGCTCTCGGCCTGGCGTTCGCGGTCGCCCAGCTCGCGGCAGAGCGCCAGGCTCTCCTGCTGGCAGGCCAGGGCCTGCTCGTAGCGGCCTTGCCGCTGGTAGACGACGCCGAGGTGGCTCAGGGCGGCGGCCTGGCCGTAGCGGTCGCCTCGCTCGCGGCGGATGGCCAGGCTCTCTTGCAGGCAGGCCAGCGCCTCCTCGTAGCGTCCCAGCCGTTCGTAGACGACGCCAAGGTTGTCCAGTGTGATGCCGCCGGTGTACAGGTCGCCCAGCTCCCGGTAGATGGCCAGGCTCTCCTGCTGGCAGGCCAGCGCCTGGTGGTAGCGGCCCTGCCGCTTGTAGACGACGCCGAGGTTGCTCAGGCTGCCGGCTTGGCCTGAGCGGTCGCCTCGCTCCCGGTAGATGGCCAGGCTCTGGTGGTGACAGGCCGATGCCTGGTCGTACTTCCCCTGCCGCAGGTAGCCCACGCCCCGGTCGTTGTGGGCTTGGGCCTGCGCGGCCTGGTCACCCAGCCGGTGAGCAACCCCGAGGGCGATCTCGTTGGCCTGCGCCATGGTTCCCCAGTGGCTCCGCACCGTGAGGAACCCGTACAGGGCTTGGGCGAGCTGGATCGCGATCTCACCAGGCACGCCAGGATCGCCGGCGGCCTGCTGGACAGCGGCCAGCAGGTTGGGCCGCTCGGTCTCCAACCATCCGAGCGCCGCGGTGTCGTCGGCGAAGTCCATCCCGCCCTTGCGCCAACGGTCATCCGCGTGGGCCAGGCGGTAGTCACCCGGGCGCAAAAGCGCCAGCGTCCGCCAGGCGCTTGCCACGTAGAGCCCCAGTGCCCGGGTGAGCGCGGCGGCCCGCACGGGCTCGGGATGGTGCTGGTAGGCCTGCTCGCGGGCGTACAGGCGCAGCAGGTCGTGCATCCGGTAGCGGCCAGGCTGGGGAGTCTCCAGCAAGTGCGCGTCGACCAGTCGCTCCAGCATCCGCTCGGCGGCGTCCTCAGGCTGGTCCAGCAGCCTCGCTACCACCGGCACGCCCACCTCCGGACCGTCCAGCACCCCGAGCAACCCGAACGCCTGCGCCGCCGCCCGGTCGAGCATCTCCGGGCTGTCGCAGAGCTGCTGGTAGGACACCTGGAAGCTGGCCCGCACCCCGACCTCGGCAAGCTCCAGCTCGTCCAGGCGGCGCTGGGCATCAGCCAGCCTCTCGGCCAACGCGGCGACCGGCCAGGTGGGCCGCGCCGCCAGCCGGGCGCTGGCGATCCGCAAGGCCAAGGGGAGGTATCCGCAGCAGCGGGCCAGCTCGGCAGCCGCTTCGCGCTCGGCGGCGACCCGCTGCGGGCCGGCCGCCCGGCCCAGCAACTCCAGCGCCTCGTTCAGTTCCAGCGCGCCCAACGGCAGGTAGGCGGCATCGTGCAGGCTGAGCAGAGCCCGGCGGCTGGTCACCAGGACCCCGCAGCCCGGGCTGGCAGGCAGCAGCGGGGCCAGCTGGGCGGCATCTGCGGCGTTGTCCAGCACCACCAGGAGCCGCCGGCCGGCGACCCGGGTGCGGAACGCGGCGCTGGCCTCCTCCAGGCTCGTGGGAACCGCGGCTGGGTCCACGCCGAGCGCGTGCAGGAACCGGCCTAGAACCTCCAACGGCTCCAAGGGTCGCAGGCCGGCGGTGGCGCCATGCAGGTCCACGTACAACTGGCCGTCGCCGAACCGCTCGGCCAACCGGTGGGCGGCGTGGATCGCCAGGGCGGTCTTGCCCACCCCCGGCGGCCCCGACAACGCCACGATGGGAACTCCCCGGTCGTTTGCGAGCAGCCACCGGATGCGCTGCACCAAGCCCGCGCGGCCGACGAAGTCGCCCACGTCGCGGGGAAGCTCGGACTGTCGTACCCAGCCGCCCCTGTGGGCGGGGGCCGGGGGGTCGGCGAGCGCGGGGTCGTTGGTGAGGATGGCCTGGTGCAGCGCATCCAGCCCAGGTCCGGGGTCGATGCCCAGCTCGTCGGTCAGCAACCGCCTGACGCGCCGGTAGGCCGCCAGCGCATCGGCCTGCCGGCCGCAGCGGTACAAGGCCGTCATGAGGAGGGCCCAGTACCCCTCCCGCAGCGGGTACCGATCGGTCAGGGCACGCAACTCGGCGACCAGCTCGGCATGCCGGCCCAGCGCGAGGTCCGCCTCGATCCGTCGCTGCAGCGCGCCCAGGCGCTGCTCGGCCAGCCGCGGGACCGCCTCACGGTGCAGCACCTCCGAGGGCACGTCGGCCAGGGGCTCGCCACGCCACAGCGCCAGCGCCTGCCCCAACAGCGCCGCCTCGGCCTGCCGGTCCCCGCTGTCGGCCGCATCCCAGGCCTGCTCCAGAAGCAGTTCGAACCGGCCGGCATCGACACCGTCACGGGCCACCGTGAGCACGTAGCCCTTCGGCCGGCTCTGAATCAGCTCCGTGCCGCGCAGCAGCTTCCGCAGCCGCGCGACGTAGGTCTGGACCACCTTGCGGGGGCTGGCCGGCAACGCCTCGCCCCACACCGCCTCGGCCAGCTCGTCCACCGTCACCAGCTCGCCGGCGCGCAGCAGCAGGGCAGCCAGCACCACGCGGTGCTTGGCCGCCTGGATCGGCACCGCCACGCCATCCTCCACGACCCTGAGCGGGCCGAGCACCCCAAACTCCACTGCCACGCTCACTCCGGCCGTGCGCATCCGCGCATGCGCGCCATCGCCCCTTGGCCTGCGCAAGATCCGCGCCGGGGACGCCGGTCTTCAAACTCCTGGCCGGTCAGCCTCCTCCTCCTCCCATCCTTGCAGTACAACCAGCGCAGCTTGCACGACCCTGGTCGCCGCTCCGCTTGCACCGCTGTTCTCCTGGTGTGACCACGACGGCGAGCGGTACGAAGCCGTGACGATGACAAGACGATGCCGGTGCCTGCCACGGTGTGCGGCGCGGACGCCGTTCGGGTTCGCTTCCAGATTGTGTTGCGGCATGCGTGGAGGCTGAGTGGGTGTGCGGGTATCGCGATGTCTGCGAGCATCGTCAGGCGGCATCGGGAGCTGGTGGACCAAGGACGGCGAGCATCCCGGGCGTCGCCAGGCGCCGGAGCATCTGGGTCAGGTGCGAGGGCTCGTACGGGTAGTCATGCTCCACCCACCACGTCAGCAGGCCGATGGTCGCGCTGGCATAGAACTCGGTGACGACCTCGACCGGCATGTCGGAGCCGGCGGCGTCGAGGTGGGGCTGCAGGTGCTCCCGCAACAGCCCACGGACCAGGCCGTTCAGGTGCCCGATCACGATGGTGCCGCCCTGCTTGCCGCACAGCGCCCGGTAGACCGGCCGCCGCCGGTGCGCGTGCGCGAAGATGGCCGCGGCTGGGCGCGTCGGGTCGGGCGGCGACGCGCCCAGCGTCATCGCGTCGATCTCCCGCCGCAGCTCGTCGCGCACGTTGTCGAAGCAGGCGACGAGCAGGGCCTCCCGGTCACGGAAGTGGGCGTAGAACGTCGACCGGCCCACGTCGGCACGGTCCAGGATGTCCTGCACCGTGAGCTTCGAGTAGCCGTTCTCCATGATGAGCGCAAGCAGGGCTTCGATCAGGAGCCGGCGCGTACGACGGACTCGCCGATCCTGCTTCGCCATGCCCGCCCTCGCGTTTCCGAACAAACGACGGAGGCCGTCCGGTTCCGGACGCCCGCCCCGGCTTTGTTTGTTGACTCTCGCCAGCCAGATCCAACCATACTCGAACATCTTGTTCAGCAACGAACTCTACCTGTCCAGTGCTGGTGAGGCATCCCCTACCTGCTCATCCAACGGGATGAGCGCCGACCGATGAGGGGCGCGAGCCCGTGAGGTCGAACGGGCCGCTCGTCCATCAAGACGCTCAACGGAGGTCCTGTGCGCAAGGTCAAGTCCAGCTTCTTCATCTCCCTCGACGGCGTCGTCGAGGCCCCCGACACGTGGCACTTCCCCTACTTCGACGACCAGATGGGGGCGGCCATCGGCGCGGCCGCCGCCGGCGTGGACGCCTACCTGATGGGACGCGTCCTCTACGAGGAGTGGGCCGCCTACTGGCCCGAGCACGCCGACGAGCCGTTCGGCGACGTGCTCAACGCCGCCAAGAAGTACGTCGTGTCCGACACCCTGACCAGCGCGGCGTGGCACAACTCCGAGATCCTCAACGGCGACGTCGCCGCCAAGGTCGCCGCGCTCAAGGCCCAGGACGGCGGCGACGTCGCGGTGACGGGCAGCGCGACCACGGTCCGCTGGCTGCTCCGCGAGGGCCTGCTCGACGAGCTGCACCTGTTCGTCCACCCGGTCGTGGTCGGCGGCGGCATGGCGCGCCTGTTCCCGCCCGACCAGCCGCGGGCGCGGCTCGAGCTGCTCAGCTCGGAGCCGTTCAAGACCGGCGTCCTGTACCTCGCCTACGCACCAGCGCAGTGACGCCGGCGGCCACCGCCACGACGGCCGGGACTTCCCTCCCGCTTCCCTCTGCCCGACGCCTGGCCGCGCGGGACGGGGCGGAACCGGCGGGGACGCCAAGTGACGGTGGAGGCTGCCGACGGGCCGTTTGTGCAGGGGTGGTCGGCGCCTAGGCGGGCCTCGTGGACGGCGAGGGCGCGCGCGAACAGCGCCTGGGCGTGGTCGAGGTCGCCCTGGGCGCGCAGCACGATGGCGAGGCTGTGCAGGCCCCAGGCGGTGTGGGTGTGGCAGGCGCCCATCTGGGTCTCGAAGATGCGCAAGGCCACCGCGCGTTGAGCTACCTGCACCGGCTGTGGCCCTATCGGGACCAAGTGTTGGCGACCGCCGCCAAGCCGGCCAATGATGGCGCGGCTGGGTGACCGGCGGCGCCGGAGGACCCGCCCAGCAGCTGCTTGGAGGCTGTGAGGTGGCGACAGAGGCGGTGGCGACAGAGGCGGTGGCGACCCGGGTTGGCAGCCGGCCGATGCGGCCGACGTTGCCAACGGGCGCTCCCGCAACGGGCCGCCGATGATCGGTGGTGGTCGGGCCAGGCTAGGCGGTGCGTGCTGCCCGCGCGGTCACGACCTGGATGAAGCGGCGGACCGCCGGGGCGGGGTCGTCGGTGCGCCACGCGACGCACAGCGCGGTCGGCGGCAGCCCCCTGCTTGGGATGAACGCGACGCCGGGCCGTGCGTGAAAGGCCTCGGCGGAGGCGGGGCACAGGCTGATGCCTCGCCCGGCGGCGACGTGCTCGCGCCACTCCTCGAGGGTGCGGGCGACCGCCCCGATGATCGGCTGGTCGCCCCTGGGCCGCGGGCTGACCAGCCAGGCATCCCGCCAGCAGGTTGGGTCGCAGCCATCGGTCGCGGTCGCTGCGGCGATCCACGGCAGCCCGGCAACCTCGTCGAGCCCCAACTGGTCGCGTCCCGCGAGCGGATGGTCGGAGGCCAGCACGAACATGCGCGGCTCCGCGCCGACCTGCTGGAGGGTGAGGCCGGGAGCGGCGATCGGCGGGCGGACGAAGGCGACATCGGTGCTGCGGTCGAGCAGGCCGGCCGCGGGCTGGGTCAGCTCGAAGGTCTGCAGCCGGACCTCGATCTGCGGATGCGCCTGCCGGAACACGGCGAGGAGCGTGGTTGGCGTCTGGCCGGTCGCTGCCACGCTGAGCCCGACGGTCAGCTGGCCGATGATCGCGTGGGCGGTGTTGCGTGCCGCGGCGACGCCGCGGTCCAAGGTGGCCAGGGTGTCGCGGGCGATGTCGAGGAAGGCGCTGCCGGCGGGCGTGACCGAGACGCCGCGGCTGGTTCGCTCCAGCAGCGCCACGCCGAGGGCGTCTTCGAGCTGGCGGATCTGCGCGCTGAGGACCTGCTGGGCGACGTGGACGCGGCGCGCCGCAGCGGTGAAGCTGGCTTCCTCGGCGACGGCGACGAAGTAGCGGAGGTGCCGCAGTTCGATGTTCATCGCGGCCGATGGTACCCGGCTGGTGAAGTGGCGACAGGCAACCGATGAGTTCGCACCCTGAGCTGCCGGCCGATGCGGAGGGGCCGGTCACCACCACGGTCACGCGCCGCGTCAAGCCGGGCCACGAGGCGGCCTACGAGGCGCTCTTGGCCAGCATTGGCGGCGCCGCGGCGGCCTTCCCCGGCTACCTCGGCGAGGAGGTCTTCCGCCCCGCCGGCGGCCAGGGTGGCGAGTACCGCATCGTCTACCGCTTCGACTCGGCCGCCCACCTGCAAGCCTGGCTGGACTCCGCCGAGCGCGCAGCGTGGCTGCAGCAGGCTGAGCCCCACGTCGCCGGGCCAATGCGCACCCAGGTCCTCACCGGCCTGGAGGGCTGGTTCACCCTGCCCGCCCAGCCCGGCACCCCGCCGCCGCCGCCCTACAAGATGGCCATCCTGACCTGGGTGACGATCTTCCCGCTGATCACCTTGGTCGTGGTCGTATCGGCGCCGCTGCTGGGGGGCCGGCCGCTGGTGGTCCGGCTTGGGGTTACCACGCTGGCGACGGTGGCGCTGATGACCTGGGTGGTGATGCCGCGGGTGACCCGGCTGCTACACCGATGGCTCTACCCCGATCCCGGCCGGCGGCGGTGACGTACGCCGGCGCCCGACCAAGGAGGGCTTGGCATGCTCGGGAACCACCCCGTTGACGTGATGCTGCTGGCGACCGATCTGGGCGTGGC
The DNA here is from genome assembly GCA_036377075.1 of Actinomycetes bacterium. Lineage (GTDB taxonomy): Bacteria > Actinomycetota > CALGFH01 > CALGFH01 > CALGFH01 > DASUZB01. Next base: position 38,882 of record DASUZB010000301.1, read on the forward strand.
CCGCAGCTTCTACGGCGACACCCTGGGCCTGGAGGTGCTGCTGGAGGACGAGCAGTTCCTCACCTTCCGCTGTGGGGGCGACAGCCGGTTGGTGGTCACCCACAGCACCACCGGGACGCGTGATGAGGCAACCCAGGCCTCCTGGCGGGTGGACGACATCGCCGGCGAGGTCGCGGAGCTGCGGGCGCGCGGCGTCCAGGTCCAAGACCTGCCGGAGCTGGGCACTGTCGACGGCGTCGCCGACATCGGGTTCGCGCTGGCGGCCTGGTTCACCGACCCCGACCGCAACTGGATCGGCCTGCTCCAGCTCAAGTAGCCACCTCAGATGACCGCTCGGTCACCGGTCAGGTCGATGGAGGAAGGTCCACGCGGTAACGGCCATGAACGGACAGTCCACCCAAGGAGCCGAACGACATCTTGCCAAGGAGAAAGCTGAACGTTGGACTCGCCGGAGCGCCTTTGCTCAGGTCAGCCGGTGTTCGAAAGGCAGCACATCTTTGGGGCACGTTCGTGACGAAAGGTAGGGACGTATGAGCGTCTCCGGCGCTGGGACGGTGCGCGCGAACGCGGTCATCACCGTGCACAAGTACGAGCCCGCGGCCTACGAGGAGCCGGCCGAGGGGCCGGTCTTGACCAGGATCCACGTCGAGGAGCGCTTCAGCGGCGACATCGAGGGCGACGGCGTGGTGGAATTCCTGCAGGCCGGCCGCGCCGACGGGTCGGCCAGCTTTGTCGGCATCGAGCGGATCAGGGGCACGATCGCCGGCCGGGCAGGCACGTTCTTGTTGCAGGATGCCGGCACCGTCGAGGGCAGCATCGTGAGCGGCGAGTGGTTCGTGGTGTCGGGGTCCGGCACCGGCGAGCTGGCCGGGCTGCGCGGCACGGGCGGGTTCCGCGCCAACCTGGGAGAGGGCGCCCAGGTTCATCTCGATTACTGGTTCGAGTGACCAGCCAGGGCCACCGGCCCGGTGGACGCATGCAGCCCGGGATTCGGGAGCCGGGCCGTCGACCCAGGGAGGGCGCACCATGAGCCAGTCCACGTTCCTGGCTGGCAAGACGGCGCTGGTGACCGGGGCGGCGACCGGGATCGGGAAGGCCATCGCGGGTGCCCTGGCGGCAGCTGGCGCGCGGGTGGTGGTCAACCACCCGCACACCCCGGAGCCGGCTGCCGCGGTGGTCGCCGACATCGCCGCGGCCGGCGGCACCGCCCTGGCCGTCGCCGCCGACATCAGCAACCGCGCCGAGTACCAGGCCATGGTCCAGCGGCTGCTGGGTGAGTACGGCCGCTGGGACGTGCTGGTCAACAACGCCGCGGTCGCGATCACCAAGCCGTTCCCCGAGATCAGCGAGGAGGAGTTCGACCGCAGCTTCGCGGTCAACGTCAAGGGCGTGTTCCACGGGTTGCAGCTGGCCTGGGACCACCTGGCCGACGGCGGCCGGATCATCACGATCTCCAGTTCCACCACCGCGCTGATGCTGCCGGGATATGCGGTCTACGACGCCACCAAAGGCGCTGTTGAGCAGTTCACCCACATCCTGGCCAAGGAGTTCGGGCCGCGTGGGATCACCGTCAACGCGGTCAGCCCAGGCGCCACCGAGACCGAGACCTATCGGATCGGCAAGAGCGAGCAGTTCCTGGCCAGCCTGGAGGCGATGAGCGCGTTCGGCAGGCTCGGCCGGCCCGCTGAGATCGCCGCTGTGGTGGCGTTCTTGGCCAGCGATGCGGCTGGCTGGGTGACGGCCCAGAACATCCGCGTCAATGGCGGCACCGCATGACAGCCTCCGCCTGGGCGTGGGCCTGGTTGCCGACGAGGCCGTCAGAGTGGGTCGAGGCGGGCCTTGAGCAGGCAGAACTCGTTGCCTTCGGGATCGGCGAGGACGTGCCAGGGCTCCTCGCCGGTCTGGCCGACGTCGGCCGGGCGCGCCCCGAGCTTCAGGAGGCGTTCGAGTTCGGCGTCCTGGTCGCGGTCGGTGGCGTTGACGTCGACGTGCAGCCGGAGTTTCCCGTTCTTCGGCTCGTCGTTACGGCTGAGGATGATCGTCGGCTGCGGGCCGCCGAACCCTTCGCGCGGCCCTATCTCGATGCCGTCCTCTTCGCGGTCGAGCACGACGAAGTCCAGGACCTCGCACCAGAACCGCGCCAGCCCCTCGGGGTCGTGGCAAGCGAGCACGAGCTCACTGATACGGCATGCCATTGGCGAAACCTACTCTCAGGGTGGGAACTGCCGGGGTGGCCGCGCGCGGGTTCCATGGGCTCCCGCAGCGAGAACGTTCCCGCGACCGTACCGGGCGAGGCGGGCGGTGTCGAGGTGGTTTCAGGCCCTCGCCTGGCCGGCCTGACCTTCTCAGACGCCTCTATCTACCGCTGAGTACTGCCATCACCAGCGCGTAGCCGATCCCAAGCAGCGCGAAAATGCCGAACGCCCAAAGTGTCGCCATACCCAAGGCCCGCCACCAGCGCGGCGTGCCGCTTCGGACGCCAACGCGGAGCCAGACAAGCGGCCCCACAGCCACCGTGAGGAGCATCCAGAGAAGCACGGCCCACGGAAGCGACATTCCCCGAACCCCCAACGCCCACATCCCAAGGCAGCCGGCCAGCAGCGCGGGCGCGATCCAACGCAGTTGCCGCAGGTAGCCACGGACCGAGAGGTCGACGTCCGGGTCGTCGTCCATGGCAGCCGTTGGCACCTGACGCGGGCCACGGCTCGGCGGGGTTACGCCTGGGCCCGACGGCCGTCGTGGTTTCCGAAAGAACCTGGGTAACCACCGCGACGGTCCCCGCAACCGCTCGATCTCAGCACGCCAGCGCTCGGTCTCGGCGCTGAGGATGCCGCCCACCGTGCGTTCCACCAGCTCCTGCTCTTCCGGCGTGAGCGTCGCCGGATCGCGCTCGAGCAGGGCGAAGATGCGCCTGCGGAGATCCGGGTCTCGAATCTCACGGGCGAGCAGGTCCAGGATCTCTTGGTCGTCGTTCATCTCGCTTCCCACGCTGACATGGGCCTGCGTCGGTCAGCTCGACCCTCGTGCCGCAGACCGATGGTCGAGGCTCCTACAGCCAGCCTTTCTGTTCGGCGATGTTCAGGCTTCGAGGCGCTGCCACAGCGCGACCACCGCGGCGACCGCGGTAGCGAGCAGGACCGCCTGCTCCATTGACAGCAGCATGATCCAGGGGATGTCGAAGTAGACCGACGCAGCGTCGCGGAGGCTCTGCCACTATCAGGAGGCGGGCCACAGGGGGGTGGGGTGGCGTGGCTCGTACAGGCCGAGCTTGCCGCCGCCTGGCAGCTTGATCGAGGTGAGCAGCCCCCAGCCCTGGTCACTGATCGGGTCGAAGAACTCCACGCCCTTGCCCTTCAGCTCCTCCACTGTGGCGTTGATGTCGGTGCACATCAGGTACAGCTCGACCTGCGTTTCCCGGTCGGTGGGGTGCGCGGCCAGTTCGGCTGGCGGCAGGGCGAAGATCGACCAGCCGCCCCCCGCGTCGACCGAGGAGAACCCAAGCACGTCGTGGAAGAACGCGCGCGCCGCCTCCACGTCCTTGCTGTAGACGATCGCGTGGACACCGTTGATCATGACCGCACCTCCGTGCGTGTTGGAGGATCTACCGCCAGTTGCGGTGGATCCGGGTCGGAGATGGCCCGCCTGCCAGCGCTGGCCGGCCATTCCACGCCGGGCGTTCCACACCAAGCGGGAAGCTCAGCACGACCGTTCGTCGAAGGTTCGTCCGCGGGATGATTCGAGCGGATCGGCTGCCCCCGGCCGGGTTCTATCGCCGGTCCGGCCACCAGGCTCCTCCGGCCACACCATCCGCGACGGTCAGTGCGTTCGAGCGGGTGCCCATCGTGTAGCCAGGTGTTCATGTCGTTCGCACCTCTAGGTGGTTTCCGCCCGCGGGCTGTTGGCTCGCGGCTCGCGGCCTGTCGGTGCGACACCCTAGGCTCCGGTTGAAGATAGGTCCAAGACAGAGTACCTCTGATGACGATAAGCTCTGCTTATGGAGCTTCGGCAGCTGGCGTACTTCGTAGCGGTCGCCGAGGAACGCAACTTCACGCGGGCGGCACGGCGAATCCCGATCGCACAACCGGCCATCAGCCAACAGATCCGCCGCCTAGAATCCGAACTCGGCGAAATGCTGTTCGTCCGCGACCGGCGCGGAATCAGGCTGACCCCCGCCGGCGAAGTACTCCTGCCGCATGCCCGGGCGATGCTCGCCAACGTTGAGCATGCCCGCGAGGCGGTGGTGGCGCTCAGCGGCCTGCTCACCGGACGCCTCGCGTTCGGTTTCGTTCAACCCCTCACCGACCAGCGCCTCCCTGGTCTACTCGGCGCGTTCCATCGGGAGCACCCGGGGATCGAGCTGAGGCTGATCGAGGACGAGACCGACGCCTTGCTCGCGGCCCTTGCCACCGGCGAGCTCGACGCCGCGCTGATTGGACTGGGCCGCTACGATCGCCCACCGCCTGATGCGGAGTCCGTGCTCATCGCCCGGGAGCCGGTCGTGGTCGTAACACACCCACAGCATCCGCTCGCCAGGCGCGGCTCGATCCCGCTGCGTGCGCTGCGAGACGAGCCGATGGTTACGCTCACCTCGGCAAGCAAGCAGCGCGGCACGCTCGAGGCAGCCTGCCGGGCCGCTGGCTTCGCTCCCCGGGTCGTCGCCGAGACGAGCGATATCAGGGTCGTCATCGAGCTCGCCGCTGAGCAGATCGGCGTCGCGGTGCTCCCCAAGTCTGCGCTGGAGGGCGCGGCCCAGGTGGCTCAGCTCAGCCTCACCCGCCCGAAGCTCGACCGTCGCATCCTTCTCGTCTGGCGCCCCTCGAACAGCCCACCAGCGGCACGCGCCTTCCTCACCATGGCCCGACACCACCTGGCAGGTCCTGAGGCGACCACCGCGCGATGATCTTCCGACGCCAGCCGCCAGCGCCAACAGCGTGAACCTGCTTGGCCCAGCGGACCTGGAGGCGTCTGAAGCAGCTCAACCATGACAGCGCCCGCTCCACCCGCCAGCGTCGGCAGGTCGCACCGCATCCTCCTCGTGTGGGCGCTCAGGCCGCTGGTGGTCGGAACGTAGAGGTCGTGGCGCCACGGTGGCGAGCGACGGTTGCGGCCGGGTCGCGCCAGAAGGCGGTGACCAGGTCGACCACGGCCGGGGCGGCCTGCAGCAGGGGGCCGACGTGGCCGGCGCCGGGGAGGATCACCAGGGCGCCGTTGGCGAGGTGGGCGGCGGCGGCGCGGGCGTTGGCGGTGGTCCACATGGGGTCGTTCTCGCCAGTGGTGAGCAGCGTCGGGGTGCCGAGGCGGTCCAGCACCGGGGTCAGGTCGGGCCGGGCCAGGCTCAGCCAGCCGATGGCCGCGTGCATGCCGCGGCGGTCGGCCCGGCGGAAGGCGTCGGCGACCAGCGCCGCCCCCTTGGGGTCCTCGGCCCTGGCCCGCGGTCCCAGCAGCGCGTCGACCAGCAGGTTGACCAGGGGCGGGACTGGGCCGGCGAGCCGGTACAGCCACCGCAACAGCACGGTCCTGCGCCGGTCGGCCGGCGAGAGGGCGTGCACCGGGGCGCCGATGGCGACCAGGCTGCGGCAGCGGTCGGGGTGGGCAGCGGCAAAGAGGATGCCCACGTGCCCGCCCCAGGCGTTGCCCAGCCAGTCCACGGGCTCCTCCACGCCGAGGTGGTCCAGGACGTCCGCCGCGGCGCCGACGCAGTCCTCGAGGGTGAAGCGGTGCGGCACCGGGGGGTTGTGGCCGTGGGCCGGGCCGTCGACCAGCACCAGCCGGCGCATGCCGGCCAGGGGCTGCTGGACCCGGGTCCAGGTGGTGGAGTCCACGAACAGGCTGTGCCAGAGCACGGCCGGCGGGCCGGCGCCGATCGTCTGGACGTGCAGGGGCCCCAGCCGGGTGGGAACCGTGGTCGCTGCGCGGTGCGTCGGCTGGTCCATGGCCGCCTCCTCGCCGAGCCTTTTGCTTCGGTAGCCGAAGCTTCGGTGACCGAAGTATCATCCTGGATCATGCCGACGTCAAGGGACCTGCCGGTCGACCGGCTCGCCGTCGGGCAACTGCTGGTGCGGCTGCTGCGCCAGTTCCGGGCCGAGCTGTTCGCCCCCGCCGCCGAGCGCGGCTACCTGGACCTGCGCGAGCCCCACCTGCACATCTTCGGCAACCTGGGCGTCGACGGCGTCCGGCTCACCGGGCTCGCGGCCCGCGCCCAGCTGAGCCTGGCCACCACCTCGGAGCTGGTCAGC
>DASUZB010000302.1:0-10455 GCA_036377075.1 Actinomycetes bacterium
AGGCGGTGGTCGTCCAGCTCCGCTTCCAGCCCCGCCGCCATGGCGCGCAGCTCCTCCAGGCGCGGCTGGTTGCGGGCCAGTCGCGCCTCGGCCTTGGCCCGCCGCGCCCGCGCGCTGGCCAGCGCGGCGTCGGCCGCACCCTGCCGCGCGGCCACCTCGCGCAGCAGCTTCAGCTCAACAGAGCCGCTCGGTGGCCCTGCGCCGCTTGGTGCGCTGGTGTCCAGCGGCAGGACGGCCCGCCGCCAGGCCGCGCGCAGCTCGGGGATGCGCCGGTCGAGCGCCGCCAGGTCCGCCGTGAGCCGGGTCACCTCGTCCCGCGCCGCCGCCAGGCGCCGTGCGCGGGCCGCCCGGCCGATCACCGGCCTGGCCGGGCGCTGCAGGCGGGAGATGCTGTCGCCGTAGCGCACGCCGTTCGGGGCGACCGCGGGGCGGCCGAGCGCGGCGAGGTCGTGGCCCTGCCTGGCGTTCTCGGCCGACCAGGCGTCGGCCCGTTCCAGCAGCAGGCCGAGCTCGACCGGGGCCTCGACCAGGGCGAGCACGCCGCTCGGCTCGCCCGCCCCGGTGCGCACGATCCCGAAGCGGTGGCCGGCCTCGACCGCGAGCGCGGTCGCCCGCCGGTAGTCCTCGGACGGGACCACCAGCGCCCAGAGCGCGTCGCCAAGGGCGGCCTCGGCCCGCGCCCGGGCGACCTCGTCCGCGTCCGCCGGCAGCTCGAGCAGCTCGGCGACCAGGACCGCGCTGACGCCCTCGGCGGCCAGGCGGGTGCGGAACGCCTCCACCTCCGGCGGGGCGACCGTGCGGCCCTCGGCGAGCGCGACGACCTCGGCCTGGTGCTCCTCGAGGGCGGCCGCCGCCTCGGCGCGGCGCGTCAGGGCGGCGTGCAGGGCCGCCTCGGCCTGGGGGTCACCGACCTCCACCTTGGCCGGGTCGCGCCCGGGAGCCGACCCGCCACCCGCGCGCGCCGCTTCGGCCTGCCTCGCCCCGGCGGCGCGGGCGTCGAGCGGGCGCGGGGCGCCGTGGACCTCGTCGAGCCGCCGCTCCAGGCCGTCGGCCCGTTCGCGGAGGGCGCGCGCGGCGGCCTCCTCCTCGGGGGCGCGTTCGGCCAGGGCATCCAGCAGCGCCTGGTCGGCGGCGACCAAGCGTGCCTGGCGGTCCACCTCCGCGGCGACCGTCCGGACCCGCGCCGCCAGCTCCTGGTACCTGGCGGCGGGAAGGTCGACGCGGCGGAGCTGGTCGAGCCGGTCGCGCAGCCCCTTCCATGCCCGGGCGCGTGCCAGCAGCTCGTCGAGGGCCGCGAGGTGCGCGCGTTCGGCGGCGAGCTGCTCCTCGGCGGCGATTTGGGCGCCGCGGGCGCCGTCGCGGCGCTCGCGGCGGCGGCGCACGGCCTCGTCGGCGGCGCCCTCCCCGGCCAGCTCGAGCAGGCGGCGCAGCAGGCGGGCGGGGCGCTCGTCGAGCAGCCGGTCGACCGCCCCACCGTGGCGGCGGCCGGCCCCGGCCTGGGCGAGCAGCTCCTGGTAGCGGTGTGGGCCGATCCAGCGCTCGTCCGGGTTGGCCTCGGCAAAGGCGCGCAGGTCGGTCCTGATGCGCCGGTCGGCGCCCCAGCGGACCAGGCCCGGCAGGACCCGGTAGCGGCGCTCGCCGGCGGTCACCTGGCAGACCACGCTGACCCGGTCGGCGTGCTCGCAGGCGCCACCCGCCGCCGCGAACGGCCGTGCGCCGCCGCCCGGCGGCACCGGGTTGGCGAAGGTGGCGCGCAGGAAGGCACGGTCGGCGGCGACGCCGCCAGGGCCGCCGTCGAAGACGTAGCGGGCGGCGGCGCGGCCGCCGCCGAGCTCGCCGGCGCCGAGGAGCAGCTCGAGGCCGTCGAGGAAGCAGGTCTTGCCCGAGCCGTTGGGGCCGATGGCGACGTTGATCCCGTCGGTCAGCAGCGGGACGGGGTCCGGCCGCAGGCAACCCCAGTGGACGAACTGGACCTCTTCAATCCGTGGCACGGCGGCGCCCGGCCGGGGTCAGGAGTGCTGGCTCCCGCAAGGCCGCTCCTGGCGCCTGGTGCACGGTGGTCCGTGAGACGAAGCCGACCTGGTCCCGCCCGACCACGTCGAGCATGCCCGCGTGGCGCAGCTCGACGGCGAGGCTGCCGTCCCCGGTGGGGCCGTGCCTGGTCCACGCGGCAACCACCGCGGCGAGGCGGCCGCTCGCCTCGGCCCACGACCCGCCGACCAGCCAGTCGGTCAGGCTGGCCGGTTCGTGCGCCGCCAGCCAGCGCAGCGCCTCGGCGGCGAGCACGGTCAGGTCGGGGACCACCTCGGCCCGCTCGACCCGCAGGGCCACCGGCTCGGGTAGCGGCACGCCCTGGTCGTCCGGCGAGGCGGGCACCGGGGTGGCGGGGGCGGCTCCGTCCGGCTCGGCCCACCGCTCGGGCGTTGCCGGCGCGCGGGGCGCGGCGGCGGGCGGAGGCGCGAGCCGGACGGCCTGCTCGACCGCGGGAGGCGCGGCCTGGGCGGCGGGTGGCGCGAGGTCCGAGGCGAATTCGACAGGATCGGGTGGTGCAACCGAGTTGGAGGGCAGGCCAGCGAGCGTCCCTGGAACGTGCTGCCATGCCTCCGCGCTCGGCATGGCAGGGACCGTACACCGGGGCCGCTGGTGAAGAACTACGCACCTGTCCGCAGGGACGATGCGTAGCCCTTCCGGGTGGTGGGCGCCGCCGCCCGGCCGCCGGTGCGGACCAGGGAGGGGGTGCTCCGTGTGGCGATGCATCGCCGCCCAATGGGCGCAGCGCCAACCAGCGGCCCGAGCTGCACGTTCCGGGTCCGTGGAGCGCTCCGGGCGAGATCGACGCATCGGGAGGCGCCCCCATAACGCCACTTCACGTCATAATCGTTGTGATGCAGACTGTCAGCTGCCATTAGGCAACCACGCCTAGAACGAGCGCCGCCGCCGAGTCCCCCACCGCCGAAGGACCCACCCCTTCTGGCGTCGACCCGGCCGGACGCTCCGGCGGGACCGGCAGCCCGGTCTGCCGGGGCGTGGTGGTGACTCTCCAGAACGGGGGCCGTCGTGCAGGCCACAGACGTCGCGGCAGCGGCCGCGCAGAAGGTACCGACGACCCAGGTGCCGCCCCCGCGGCGCGGCGGCGGGAGGCTGTCGCTCGCGCACGTCATCACGCTGCTCGCGGGCCTGCTGGCGATGCTGCTGGTCTTCAGCGTGCTGCGCAGCCGCGACGCCACCTGGCGGGTGGCGGTCGCGGCCAGGGAGATCAAGGCGGGCACCACGCTCGACCGCTCGGCGTTCCGCTTCACCGACGTGAACGCCTCGGCCGACGTGCGCCAGCGCCTGGTCAGCCCCGCCGCCCTCGACCAGCTCCGCGGCACCGTCGCCAGCCGCACGATCGCCGCCGGCGACCTGGTGAACCGCAGCGACTTCCGGCCGGCCGCCGCGGGAGCGCGGCTCCGTGCCATGAGCGTGCCGGTCGACCCGGCCCACGCGGTCGGCGGCGCGCTCGCTCCCGGCGACCGCGTCGACGTCATCCGGGTGCAGGAGAACGGCCAGGCCGTGTTCGTCGTCGCCAACGCCGCGGTGCTCTCGGTCAACCAGCCCGACTCGCACACGATCGGGCCGGCGGGCGCCTGGAGCCTCACCCTGGCGGTGTCGGCGCGCGACGCCCTGCGGCTGGCGACGGCCATCCGCGGCGAGAAGTTCGAGGTGGTCCGCTCGACCGGCTCCGACCCGGTCGCCGCCGCCCCGGACTTCGGCCAGCAGGCGGCGCCGGGCGGGCAGGCTGGTGCGGGCGGGCAGCCGAACGCGAACGCGGGGCCTGGGGGCCAGCCGACCGGCACCACCCTGCCGTCCGGGGGGACGGGCTGAGGCGATGGGCGCCGTCGAGATCGCCATCGGCGTCTCCCACCGTCCGTGGGCGCAGAGCCTGTTCGGCTACGTCGCCGACCACGGCGGCGCCCGCGTGCGCAAGCGCGTGCTGTCCGACGAGGACGCCCTGGAAGGCGACTACGACGTGCTGGTGGTCGACGACAGCTCCAGCGTCCTGACCCGCCGGGTGGTGCAGGAGCTGCACCACCGCGGCCGCCGCGTGCTGGCCGTCCACGGCGCCGGCGACTACCGCGCGCCGGAGGCGCTGCGGACGCTCGGCGTCGACGCCACCGTCGAGGACAACGCCACCCCGGAGCGCTTCGTCGACCTGATCGCCGGCCTCGCGCCGGCGCGTCCGCCCGGCAAGGGCGAGAACGTGGACGACGCCTTCGCGCAGATCACCCGCGAGCTCGGCGACGACCTGCCGCCCACCGGCGCCCTGCCGGAGCACCGCGACCCCAACCGCGGCTGGGTCACGGCCGTGCTGGCGGTGAGCGGTGGCTGCGGCGCCACCGAGATCTCGCTCGAGCTGGCCAGGGCGCTGGAGCGCCGCGGTGAGCGGGCGGTACTGGTCGACGCGGACGAGGTCGCCCCGTCGCTCTCCCAGCGCACCGGCCTGCCGCTGGTGCCCAACATCCGCAACGCGGTCGACGCGGTCGAGCAGCGGGTCGGCAACCTGCAGGAGGCGCTCACGCCGCTGCCCGGCGACGAGCCGGAGGTGCTCTGCGGCCTCTCCAACCCGGGCGACTGGGTCCACGTCCGTCCCGGCCAGGTGGCCGACGTCATCGGCGAGCTGTCGCAGCACTGCCGCCAGGTGGTGGTCAACGCCGGCCCGCGGGCCGAGGACGTCACCGCGACCAACGGCCTCGCCCGCTACGGGATCACCCGGCTGATGCTCACCGTGGCCGACCAGGTGGTGCTCGTCGCCGCGCCCAACCCGGTCGGGGTCGCGCGCCTGCTCGACTGGGTGGTCCGCTTCAAGGCGGTGGACCGCTCCAAGCCGGTCCACGTCGCCCTCAACCGCAGCCCCCCCGGCTCCTTCTACCGGCGCGAGCTGGAGCGCGAGGTCTACCGCTCGTTCATCCCGACCTCGCTGCACGTGCTCCCGTTCGACAAGCGTGTCGAGGAGGCGGCCTGGAACGGCCGCCTGGTCCCCGGTGGCCCGTTCGCCAAGGCGGTGTCCCACCTGGCCGAGCAGCTCCCCATGGCGCAGCAGCCAGCCGCCAAGGAGCGGCGCTCGCGCGACAAGGTCAGGGGGCGGCGGCGGTGAGCGGGGGAGTCACGGGGGCCTGCCCGGGGGTGCCCCGGTGACCAACCCGAGCAGCGCCTACGACCAGATCCGGCACACCGTGCTGCGCTGGATCGAGGACCAGAAGGTCGACCCGACCGACGAGCAGGAGATCCGCGGGCGCACCGCCGAGGCGATCCGGCAGTGGCAGCGCAGCGCCGCCGCCAGCGAGCGGCGCAGCCTCGGCGACGTGGAGGCCATGGCCGAGCGGGTGGTCCGCTCGATCACCGGCTTCGGCGCCCTGCAGGAGCTGTTCGCCGCCCCCGGCATCGAGGAGATCGAGATCGAGGGCGACCTGGTCATGTACGTGGACGCGTCGGGGCGGCGCAGGACCCTGGTCGCGCCGACCACCGAGGAGGAGAACCGCCAGGGGGTCGACCGCCTGCTCGCCGCCACCCACCGCCACCTGGACACGCAGAACCCGCTGGTGCACGCGCGCGTGCTCGACGGCAGGGCGCGCCTGTCGGTGGCGATCCCGCCGGTGGCCGACAAGCTCTCCGCCACCATCCGCTTCCACCAGTTGCGCAACGAGAGCCTCTCCACCATGGTGGCGCGCGGCTCGCTGACCGTGCCGGCCGCCGGGTTCCTCTGGGCGGTCGCCCAGACGCGCCTGTCGCTGGTCATCTCCGGGCCGCCGTTCGCCGGCAAGACCTCGATGCTCGGCGCGCTGCTCGCCGCCGTGCCGCCGAGCAGGCGCATCCGCGTGTGCGAGGACACCCGCGAGCTGGTCGACGAGCGGCCCACCATCTCCTACATGGAGGCGCGCGCCAAGTCGCTCGGCGGCGAGGGCGAGATCACCCTGCGCGACCTGATCAAGTTCGTGCTCAAGATGCGGCCCGACTACATCGTGGTCGGCGAGGTGCTCGGCGCCGAGGCGTTCGAGATCGTCCGCGCGGTCAACGCCGGCTGCGGCTTCGCCTGCACGGTGCACGCCAACTCCGCCCGCGACGCCCTCACCGCGCTGGTCAACGCGGCCATCATGGCCGGCGAGAACGTCAAGTCCACCGACGTCCGCGAGGTGTTCGCCTCCTCGATCAGGTACGTGATGCACCTGGAGGTCGCCGAGCGCGGCCTCGTCGCCGGCGGCGGCCAGGGACTGCTGCGCCAGACCCGCGAGATCATCGAGCTGGTCCCGAGCCTCCACGACAACTTCAGCCACGAGGTGCTGTTCAGCCGCGAGGCGCTGGGCCGCCCGCTGGAGTGGACCGGCACCATGCCGCACCACGCCGAGGTGATCGACCGCTCCCTGCCCGACGGGCTGAAGGTCGCCGACATCCTGCGCGGGCACGTGTCCCCGTTCGACCTCGGCCTCACCGCCATCAGCCAGGGGGTGGCGCCGTGACCGTCGCCGCCGCCCTCGCGGCCGGCGTGTTCGGCTACCTGCTGACGGGGCTGCTGCTCGGCGTCTCGCCGGTGCGGCCGCTGACCCGGCGCAGGAGCCGCGACAACGGCACCAGCGCCCGCCAGCTGTGGCTCACCCAGGCAGGGGTGCGGCTCACGCCGCGCCAGTTCTGGCTCGGATCCATCGGCGCGGGGATCGGCGCCTTCGTGGTCCTCGGCGCGCTGGTGCCGACGCCGGTGCTCGCCATCATCCCCGCGGTCACGCTCGGCGCCATGCCGGCCGCGTACTTCGCCCGCCAGCGCGCCACCAGGCTGCGCGCCATCCAGCTCGCCTGGCCGGACGCGCTGCGCGAGCTGATCGGCTCGATCACCGCGGGCATGTCGCTGGACCGTGCCCTGGTCCAGCTCGCCACCGGCGGCCCGGTCCCGATCCGCACGGCCATGGCCCGCTTCCCCACCCTCGCCCGCACGCTCGGCACCATCCCCGCCCTCGAGGTGCTCAAGGAGGAGCTGGCCCACCCCACCTCCGACCGGGTCATCGAGGTGCTGATCCTCGCTCAGCGGCGCGGCGGCCAGGTGCTCACCTCGATCCTCGAGGAGCTGATCGAGGCGACCAGCGACGACCTCAACACCCAGGAGGAGATCAAGAGCAATGCACTGGAGGGCAAGATCAACGCGCGCATCGTCTTCGCCCTGCCCTGGTTCGTGCTGCTCACCCTGACCGCCAAGAGCGGCCCGTTCCAGGACTTCTACCGCTCGCCGCAGGGCCTGGCGGTGGTCGGCCTCAGCGCCGTGTGGAGCCTGCTCGGGCTGTGGCTGGTCGGCAAGCTGTCGCGCATCCGCAGCGAGCCGCGCGTCTTCGGCACCAGTGCCCATGAGCCGGCGGGGAGGGGGTAGGCATGCGCGACCTGCTCGACGGTCGGGTGCTGCTGGCCGCGCTGCTGACCGGCTTCGTGGCGGCCAGGCTGGTCGCGCTGATCGTGCGGCCCCCGGCGCGCCTGGCCCACCGGGTCCGCCCCTACACCATCACCAGCCGGACCGAGCTCGGCGGCAGCCCGGACGTCCTCGCCGTGGCCGAGCCGGGCACGATGCTGGACGACAGCACCGTGGTGCGGCTGTTCGAGCCGCTGGTGCGGCGGCTCGCCGAGCTGCTCGGCGGGCTGTTCGACTGGGGCGGCGACGAGCGCCTGCTGCTGCGCCTGCGCCAGGCCGGCGTGCTGATGGACGTGCCCGAGTCCCGCCGCGCCACCCAGTACCGGGTGCAGCTGCTCACCTCGGCCGCGGCGGCGACCGCCTTCGGCCTGGTGATCGGGCTGCTGATCGGCCAGTCCGCGGCGGTGATGCTGTTCCTCGGCGCGGTCGGGCTGGTCTTCGGGCTGTCCTGGCCGCGCGGCCGGCTCGACCGCGTGATCCAGCAGCGCCGCGAGGTCATGCGGGTCGAGCTCTACACCATCAACCACCTGCTGGCGATGAACATCCGCGTCGGCGGCGGGGTGATCCAGGCGGTGCAGCGGATCGTCGAGCGCGGCCGCGGCGCCGTGGTCGACGAGCTCGCCGAGGTCCTGCGGGCGCACCGCAGCGGCGTGCGCATCGGCGCGGCCCTCGCCAGGGCCGCCGTGCAGACCCCCGAGCCGCACGCGGCCCGCACCTACCGGCTGCTGGCCACCGGCGCCGAGCACGGCGCCGACCTCGCCAAGGGCCTCATGGACCTCAGCCGTGACCTGCGCAACCAGCGCCGCGAGGACCTGCGCCGCATGGCCACCCGCAACCGCGCGGCCACCATCGTCCCGATCGTCGCCATCCTCGCGCCGGTGCTGCTCGTCTTCGTCGGCGCGCCACTGCCGTCGATCATCTTCGGCCAACTTGGGGGCAGGTAGCCCCTCGAGCGAGAAAGGCAGGACGACCGTCATGCTGCTTCGCTGGTACGTACAGCTGCGCGCCACCCGGGCCCGCGCCCTCGCGCGCGCCCGCGAGGGCGGCTTCTCCACCGCCGAGGGCCTGGCCGGGGCCGCGCTGGCCATCGGCGCCCTGGTGGTGATCTGGGCGGCGATGAAGGCGCTCGGCATCGAGGTGGTCGACTGGATCCGCGGCCAGATCATCAAGGGCTAGGCTGCCTCCCCTTGCCAAGGCCTGCCAGCGCCATGGCCGAGCATCCGGCGCCCACCCGCGAAGGCGGCTTCGTGACCGCCCAGTTCGTCGTGGTCGTCGCCCTGTCGCTGCTGTTCTTCACGATGATGGCCAACGTCATCGTGTTCATGTACGGCCGCGGCGTGGTGCGGGCCGCCCTCGACGAGGGCGTCCGCGCCGCCTCCCCGGCCGCCGCCACCACCGCGGCCTGCCAGCGCGCCGCCGACGAGACCATGCGCAGCCTGCTCGGCGGCAGCATGGCCCGCGACATCCGCATCGACTGCGAGGTCCGCGGCGGCGAGGTCCACGCCAGCGCCACCGGACGGTTCGTCGGCTGGCTACCAGGCATGCCGGACTGGCGCTTCGCCAACGAGGCAACGGCGGTGAAGGAGCAGCTCACATGACGTCCGGCTCGGTGACGCCCGGTGCGGTGACGGCCCGCCCGCGATGGGCCCGCCTGCGCCCCGGCCGAGCGCTGCCGCCGACGGGCGCCGCACGCGGTGGCGGGTACGCCGCGGCGGAGTTCGTGGTCGGGGTGGCCTTCATCATCGTGCCGGTGACCCTGCTGGTGCTGTCGCTGCCGCTGTGGCTGGAGCGGCAGGCGATGGCCGAGCGGGCCGCGAACGAGAGCGCCCGTGAGATGGTCCTGGCACCCGACTGGTCGACCGGGCTGGCCCAGGGCCACCAGGTGGTCGAGGAGATCGCGCGCAACTACGGTCTGCCCGCAGGGGACCTCTCCGAGCGGTTCAGCGGCAACCTGGCCCGAGGCCAGACGATCCGCAGCGAGGTGACGGTGAAGATGCCGGCGCTCGCCATCCCGCTGATCGGCCGCGTGGGGTCCTGGGAATGGACCGCCGTCCACGTCGAGCACGTCGACAACTACCGATCTTTCTAGGAGTCCGCCGCCATGCCGCCGCCACGACCTCCCGCCGACCCCGGACCGCGCGAGCGCGGTCAGGTGACGGTGTGGATGCTCGGCCTGGCGGTGATGCTGCTGTTCCTCGGCGGGCTCAGCCTCGACCTGTGGCGCGCCTTCACCCAGCGCCAGGACCTCGCCAACGCGGTCGAGGCGGCCGCGATCGCCGGCGGATCCGGCATCGACGAGGCGCGCTTCCGCGCGACCGGCACGCTCGCGCTCGCCCCCCAGCGCGCCGAGCAGCTCGCCATCGGCAACCTCCGCAGCCAGCCGGTCTTCCCCCGCCTCGACTCCGCCCAGGTGAACGCGACCGATGCCCAGGTCGAGGTGGTCGCCACCAGCACCGTCCAGTTCACCCTCCTCCGCGTGCTGCTCCCCAACGACCGCCCCTTCACGGTCCGCGTCCGCGCGGTCTCCGTCCCGAGGGAGTCAGGCACATGACCCGCCCCCGCCTCCTCATCGGCCTCGCCATCCCCATCGCCTTGGCCCTCGCCATCGCCCTGATCCTCTTCACCAGCCGCGACACCACCACCCCACCAACCCCCACCGTGGCCGCCTCCACCACCCCGCCCACCACCCAGCAGCCCGCGGACCAGTGGCTGACGATCGTCCGCCAGATCATCGATGAACGCCATGCTCTGTTCGAAAATCCTCGGCCCGATGCATTGAAAGAGATTTACGATACAAATTGTTCGTGCTTTAAACAAGATCATGATGCCCTCACGGATTTGCTAAGACGTGGTCTACGTTACAATGATCAAGGTACTAAAGTCCGCAGCGCAAAGCTTGTCGGACGAGCACGCGACCCCAGCAAGCCAGTTGTTGCTGTCGAAGTCGTGAGTCAGCAACTTCCTCAGGTGCTTGTTAATAGGTCAGGGAACGTTGTAGAGCGAATACCAGGGTCTGCCCCCACTCGGAC
>DASUZB010000303.1:0-6744 GCA_036377075.1 Actinomycetes bacterium
CCAGCGCCAGCGCGAGCCCGTCGCGCCAGGCCAGGGCGAGCAGCAGCGTGGCGCCGATGCCGACCTGGAACGCCCCGGCGTCGTGGACGAAGTGGCGGGCGTAGGGGAACTGGACCGCGTCCGCGAACGAGCGCGGCGCCAGGAACCCCCACAGCCCGGTCGCCAGCGTGACGAGCCCCGCCAGCAGGGTCACCAGCGTCACGAACCGGTCGCCCGGGTGCCGCTCCGTTGGTGCAGGTCGGTTCCGTTCCATGTCCTTCCTCCGTGTCCGGGTACAACCCACGAGACGGGGCAGGGCCCTCCGCCGTGACAGCCCGCTCACGACCGGATCCGTAAGGAGCCTGTAACGGCCGCGCCGAACGACCTCCCCCGCTCCACGGCCGAGCGGCGTCGTACTGTGGTGGGGTGAGGTTCTGGGCTCCACCCGGGTGGCGGTGGCGTGTCGTGGTGGGCGTGGTCGCGCTCCTGGCCGCCATGCCGGCCGCGGTGGCGGCCCTGCCCGTCGGTGGGCGGCCGCTTCCGGTGGAGGAGCTGCTCGCCAGGGTGCGCGCCTCCGCCGAGGTGCCGTACCAGGGGTACGCGCAGAGCCACGCCACCCTCGGCCTGCCCGACGTGCCGCAGGCGGGCCAGGCGGTGGCGCTGCTCGGCGAGACCACCCGGATGCGGGCGTGGGTGCAGGGCTCGGCGGCCTGGCGGGTCGACGAGCTGCTGGTCGGCGGCGAGCGCGACCTGTACCACCAGGACGGCCAGGACCTGCTGTGGGACTCGGGCCGGCGCCGGGCGGTGATCACCGTCGGGGACCCGCCGGTGCGCTTCGCGCGCCCGGCCGACCTGCTCCCTCCGGAGCTCGGGCGGCGGCTCGCCGCCGCCGCGGCGCCCGCCGAGCTGACCCGGATCGGCCCGCGCCGGGTCGCCGGCGTCGCCGCGCTCGGGCTGCGCATCACCCCGCGCACGCCCGAGACCACCATCGGCCGCGTCGACCTCTGGGCCGACCCGCGCAGCGGCCTGCCCCTGCGGGTGGAGGTGACCGCCCGCGGCGCCGGCAGCCCCGCGATCACCACCGCCTTCCTCGACCTGCGCCTGACGCGGCCGCCCTCGCGGGTGGTCGGCTTCGAGCCTCCCTTCGACGCCGACGTCGACTACCGCGAGGCGCCGGACGCGGGCCGGCTGGTTGACCGCTTCTCCCAGTTCGTGCTGCCCGACCAGCTCGCCGGCGAGCCGCGCCGCGCCAGCCTCGCCGGCGCCGCCGGCACCTACGGGCGCGGCTTCGGCCTGGTCGCGGTCCTCGCCCTGCCCGAGTGGCGCTCGCCCCGCGACGCCGCCTTCCGCCAGCGCGTCCCGAGCGTGACCGGGCCGTGGGGGTCGGCCAGCCTGGCGCGGACGGCGCTGCTCAACGGCATGGCGTTCGAGTCGGGCGGGGTCGCCTACGTGCTCGCGGGCACGGTCACGCCCCAGGTGCTGGAACGGATCGCGACCAGCCTGGCCCGCGAGGGCGTGGCGGAGCGGGCGGCGCCGTGACCGCCACGATCGTCACCGAGGGCCTGACCAAGCGCTACGGCCGCCTGGTCGCCGTCGACGACCTCCACCTGGAGGTGCACGAGGGCGACCTGTTCGGCTTCCTCGGCCCCAACGGCTCCGGCAAGACCACCACCGTGCGCATGGTGCTCGGGCTGGTGTTCGCCACCTCCGGGCGGATCGAGCTGCTGGGCCGGCCGATGCCACGGGCCGCGCGGGACGTCCTGGGGTCGGTCGGCTCGCTGGTCGAGGGCCCCGCCTTCTACCCGCACCTGTCCGGACGGGTGAACCTGGCCATGCTGGACCAGGCCGGGCCGGGCGGGTCGCGCGGCGACCGCCGCCGCCGCATCGGCGAGGCCCTCGAACGGGTCGGGCTCGCCGGCACCGGCCGGCGGCCGGTCAAGGCGTACTCGAGCGGGATGCGCCAGCGCCTCGGCCTGGCGGCGGCGCTGCTGCGCTCCCCGCGCCTGCTGGTGCTCGACGAGCCCACCAACGGCCTCGACCCGCAGGGCATGCGCGAGATCCGCGACCTGCTGGTCGAGCTGGTGGACGGCGGCGCAACCGTGTTCCTCTCGAGCCACCTGCTCGCCGAGGTGGAGATGATCTGCTCGCGCGCGGCCATCGTGCACCAGGGCAGGCTGGTCGCCCAGGCGCGGGTCTCCGAGCTGCTCGCCCCGACCGGGCGGGTGCTGGTCACCACGCCCGACCCCGGCGGCGCCGCCGAGCTGGCCGCCACCCTGCCCGGCCTGCGCATCGACGAGCGGCGCGACGACGCCCTGCTGGTCCACCTCGACGGCCTGCCGCCCGAGGCGCTCAACCAGAAGCTGGTCGCCGCCGGCGTCCCCGTCCGCGAGCTGGTGGCCGAGCGGCCCACGCTGGAGGACGTGTTCCTGAAGCTGACCGGGGAGGCGCGCCGTGCTCCTGGTTGAACTGCGCCAGCTGGTGGTCCGCCCGCGCACCTGGGTGACGGTCGCGCTGCTGGCCGGGCTGCCGACGCTGGTGGCCGTGCTGCTCAAGGTCACCGGAGTCGGCCCGCGGCCGGGCCAGGGGCCGGCGTTCCTCTCCCAGGTGCTCAACAACGGCACGCTGTTCCCCGCCGCCGCGCTGGCCCTGGTGCTGCCGGTGTTCCTGCCGGTGGCGGTGGCGGTGGTGGCCGGCGACACGATCGCCGGCGAGGCCTCGGCCGGCACCTTGCGCTACCTGCTGGTGCGGCCGGTGGGGCGGACCAGGCTGCTGCTGGTCAAGCTCGCGGTCACGATGGTGTTCGTGTTCCTGGCGGTGCTGGTGGTCGCCGCAGTGGCCTTCGCCGTGGGCGCGACGCTGTTCGGCGTGCAGCCGTTGCCGTCGATCTCCGGGCAGACGATCGCGGCGCAGGACGCCACCTGGCGCACCGCCGTGACGGTCGTCTACGTCGCCTTCTCGATGCTCGGCGTGGCCGCGATCGGGCTGCTCGCCTCGACCGTGACCGACTCGCCGCTGGCCGCGGCGCTGGGGGCGCTGGCCGCGCTGGTCACCTCCGAGGTGCTCGACCTGCTGGACGCGGCCGCGGCGCTCAAGCCCTACCTGCCCACCCACTACTGGCTCGCCTTCGTCGACCTGTTCCGCACCCCGATCCTGTGGCACGACATCAGCCGCGGCTTCGCCATCCAGGGCGTCTACATCCTGGTCTTCCTCGGCGCCGCCTGGGCGAACTTCGCCACCAAGGACGTGACCAGCTAGGGGCCTGCGCCACGGGCGCGGTCGAGGCCGTCGAGGATCAGGTCGAGCCCGAACAGGAACTCGTTCCCGTAGTCGTAGCCGGGCTGCAGGACGTGCTCCACGGCGATCTCGGTGAGGTACGGGTAGGCGTCAGCCGGGAACCCGGCCATGATCGTCCGCGCCACCTCCGCGGTCTCTTCCGGCGTGTGGAACGGCAGGCTCGCCTCCTGCAGCGCGAACCCGTAGATGTAGCTGTCGAGCAGGGAGTACGCGTGGGCGGCCAGCGCCACCGTGAAACCCGCGTTGCGGAGGATCCCGAGCACGGCGTCGTGGTGCCGGACGTTGGCGGAGCCGGGGGTGGACCGCGACTCCATCAGGCCGATGGCCCACGGGTGGCGCCGGAGGGCCTCGCGGGCCGAGATCGCCCGCCGGCGCATCGCCGCCTTCCAGCCGGCCTCGCCGGTGGGCAGGTCGATCTCGCCGAAGACGACGTCCACGAGGCCGTCGAGGATCTCGTCCTTGTTGGCCACGTGGTGGTACAGCGACATCGCCTCGACCCCGAGCTCCTGCGCGAGCTTGCGCATGCTGAGCGACCCGACGCCGCCCCGGTCGGCAAGGGCGAGGGCGGCGCGCAGCACCCGCTGCTTGGTCAGGGGCGGCCGGGGCTCCGCGCCGGGGTCGGCCTTGGTCGCCATCTCTCGTCCTCCGCTGTGGGAAACGAACCCGGGACGCAAGCTCGGGGTTGACAGCCTTACGCTGTAAGTCTACCGTACCTTACAGCGTAAGGCTCCACCGGCGGCCGAGCCGCCGACAAAGGCCAGGAGGCCACCATGAAAGCCATCGCCCAGGACGCCTACGGCTCCACGGACGTGCTGGAGCTCAGGGACGTCGACCAGCCCGAGGTCGAGGAAAACGAGGTGCTGGTGCGCGTGCACGCGGCCGGCGTGGACCGGGGCGTCTGGCACCTGATGACCGGCATGCCGTACCTGCTGCGCATCCTCGGCTTCGGGCTCCGCAGGCCCAAGAACCCGGTCCGGGGCCGCGAGGTGGCCGGGGTGGTCGAGGCCACCGGCAAGGACGTGACCAGCTTCCGGCCGGGTGACGCCGTGATGGGGATCGGTGAAGGCACCTTCGCCGAGTACGCCCGCGCCCGGGAGGGCAAGCTGGTGCCCAAGCCGGCCAACCTCACCTTCGAGCAGGCGGCGGCCGTCCCCATCTCCGCGGCCACCGCCCTCCAAGCGGTCCGCGACCAGGGAAAGGTCCAGCCAGGGCAGAAGGTGCTGGTCATCGGCGCGTCCGGAGGCGTGGGGACGTTCGCCGTGCAGCTCGCCAAGGCGTTCGGCGCGGAGGTCACCGGCGTTGCCAGCACCTCGAAGGTGGACCTGGTCCGCTCCGTCGGCGCCGACCACGTGGTGGACTACACCCGCGAGGACGTCGCCGACGGAAGGCGGCGCTACGACGTGATCCTCGACATCGGGGGCAACCGTTCGCTGTCGCACCTGCGGCGTGCGCTCACCCCCGAGGGGACGCTCGTCCTGGTCGGCGGCGAAGGCGGCGACCGGTGGACCGGCGGCATGGGCCGCCAGCTCCGGGCGGTCGCGACGTCGCTGTTCGCGCGGCAGAAGATGCGGATGTTCATCAACAAGGAGCGCTCCGCGGAGCTGCGGTACCTGACCGAGCTCATCGAGGCCGGCGAGGTCACGCCCGCCGTCGACAGGACCTACCCGTTGGGTGAGGCCCCCGAGGCCATCCGGTACCTCGAGCAGGGTCGCGCCCGCGGCAAGCTCGTCGTCACCGTGCTGCAGGGCCGGTGAGCCCCCGGCGGCTCACAGCTCGTCGGGGTGGTCGACCAGCTTGAGGCTGCGGCGCCACAGCTCGGCCCTGGCGTCGGGGTCGTAGGCCTGGGCGTTCGCCCGCGCCTCCCTGGTGCGGTCGAAGTAGCGGCCGGTGACGCCGCCCAGCGACTCGTCGCTGACCAGCCGGCGGGTCGCGGTGACGCCCACGTCGAGGCTGTCGACGCTGTGGCCGACCTCCCGCATGACCATCTTGGTGGGCATGTAGGTCGCCGGGTGCAGGCTGTTGACGGTGACCTCGCCGGCCGGGACACGCCCGGCCAGCTCGAACCCGGACATGACCTGGGCGAGCTTGCTCTGGCAGTAGGCGCGGACGCCGCTGTAGCCGTGCTCGAGCATCAGGTCGTCGAAGTCGAGCGGCTGCTGCCCGACGGAGGCGACGTTGACGATGCGGGCAGGGGCCGAGGCGCGCAGCAGCGGCAGCAGCTCGAGGGTGAGCAGGAAGCCGGCCAGGTAGTTGACGGCGAAGCGCAGCTCGTAGCCGTCGGCGCTGGTCCGCCGGTCGTGCCCGTCGGGCTCGCCCGAGCCGATGCCGGCGTTGCTCACCAGCACGTCGAGCCGGTCGGTCGACCGGCGCACCTCGTCGGCGAGGCGGCGGACCTGGGCCAACTCGGCGAGGTCGGCGCGGACGGTACGCGGCCGCTCGCCGCCGGCGTCACGGACCTCGGTGGCGGTGCGGTCGAGCCGCTCGGGATCGCGGCCGTGCAGGATGAGGGCGGCGCCGTCGCCGGCGAGCCGCCGCGCCAGGGCGCGCCCGAGGCCGTCGGTGGCGCCGGTGATCAGGATCGTGCGTGGCTCGGTCATGACTGCTCCATCCGTGTCGCGGTGCCCGCGGCCGGGCCGTGAGCCTGCCCGCCGAGGGTAGCGAGCCGCCTCTCGTACCAGCTATGGATCAGCGTGGAATGAAACAGACAGTGAGTGCCGGACAGCTGACCTCTCAGGGTCTCAGCGGATCGCGCCACCGATCGGCTGCCACTTCCACGCGCCGTTCTCGAAGTAGTATTGCCACAGGGCCCCATCGCCGCCCCGGGCGAACACGCGCAGCACGCCGTTGTAGGTACTGGTCGCGGGGCCGCTGGTGATCTGCCCGCCGATCGGCTGGATCTTCCAGGTGCCGTTCTCGTAGTAGTACTGGTACAGCGCCCCGTCGGTACCGCGGGCGAACACCCGCAGCACGCCGCCGTAATCGCTCGCGGCGGGGCCACTCGTGATCTGCCCGCCAAGCGACTGCTCCTTCCACCGGCCGTTCTCGAAGTAGTACTGGTGCAGCGCGCCGTCGGTGCCGCGGGCGAACACCCGCAGGACGTTGTTGTAGGTGCTCGTGGCGGTGCCGCTGGTGATCATGAAGCCGAGCGGCTGGGTCTTCCACGTGCCGTTCTCGTAGTAGTACTGCCACAGCCCCGCGTCCTGGCCGCGGACGAACACCCGCAGCACGCCGCCGTAGTCGCTGGCCGCGGGCCCGCTGCTGACCTGACCGCCAAGCGACTGCTCGTGCCACTGGCCGTTCTGGAAGTAGTCCTGGTTCAGCCCTCCGTCCAGGCCACGGGCGAACACCCGCAGCACGCCGCCGTAGGTGCTCGTGGCGGTGCTGCTGGTGATCTTGCCAGCCGTGCCGAGCGGCGGCTTCCACTGCCACGCGCCGTTCTCGAAGTAGTACTGGTACAGCGTCCACTCGGAG
>DASUZB010000304.1:0-3427 GCA_036377075.1 Actinomycetes bacterium
TGGCCGAGCTCGTCAAGATCGACCCGAGGTCGATCGGGGTCGGCCAGTACCAGCACGACCTCGCCGAGGCCAAGCTGGCCCGCTCCCTCGACGCGGTGGTGGAGGACTGCGTCAACGCGGTCGGCGTGGACGTCAACACCGCCTCGGCGCCGCTGCTGCGGCGCGTGTCGGGCATCGGCGAGGGGCTGGCGGCGAAGATCGTGGCGCACCGCGACGCTCGCGGCCCGTTCCGCTCACGCCGGGCGCTCGGCGAGGTCCCGCGGCTGGGGCCGAAGGCGTTCGAGCAGTGCGCCGGCTTCCTGCGCATCCGCGGCGGCGACGACCCGCTCGACACCTCCGCCGTCCACCCGGAGGCCTACCCGGTGGTGCGCCGCATCCTGGAGGCGACCGGCAGGGACCTCGACCGGCTGATCGGCGACACCGCGGCGCTGCGCGCGCTCGACCCGAAGCGGTTCGTCGACGGCACCTTCGGCCTGCCGACCGTCACCGACATCCTCGCCGAGCTGGAGAAGCCGGGCCGCGACCCGCGCCCGACCTTCCGCACCGCCAGCTTCGCCGAGGGCGTCGAGGCGCTCGCCGACCTGGAGCCGGGCATGCTGCTCGAGGGCGTGGTCACCAACGTCGCCGCCTTCGGCGCCTTCGTCGACGTCGGCGTCCACTCCGACGGGTTGGTGCACGTCTCGGCGATGGCCGACCGGTTCGTCGCCGACCCGCGCGAGGTCGTCAAGCCGGGCGACGTGGTGCGGGTGAAGGTGCTCGCCGTCGACCTGGAGCGCAAGCGCTTCTCGCTGACGCTGCGGCTCGACGACGAGCTGGGTCGGCCGCCGGGGCCTCGGTCACCTCGCGACCGGCGCGAGCCGCGGACCGGTCCGCCGCGCCGTGACCGCGGCCGGCGGCCGGACCGGGGCGGCGCGCCCGACACCGCGCTCGCCGACGCGCTGCGCCGCGCCGGGCTCGACCGCGGTCTCGGCGGCCACGATCGGCGCGACCGCTGACCGCCGCCGCTCAAGTCGGCTGCCCGGCGCGACGATCACCGCCGTAAACGAAAGGATCGTCATGCCCGACGGCGTGCGCGCCCGCGAGGTGACCGAGGCGGACTACCGCCTGATGGTCGACTCCATCGCCGACACCGAGGTCATCATGCTCGACCAGGCCGGCAACATCCGGACCTGGAACCGGGGCGCCGAGCTGCTGAAGGGCTACAACGCCGAGGAGGTCGTCGGCAGGAACGTCTCCATCTTCTACCCGGAGGAGGACGTGGAGTCCGGGCTCGCCGAGCGCGAGCTGCGCCAGGCACTCGAGCGCGGGCGCTTCGAGTTCGAGGGCTGGCGGGTGCGCAAGGGCGGCGAGCGCTTCTGGGCGAACGTGGTGCTCCAGCCCGTCCACGACGCCGACGGCGTGCACGTCGGGTTCGTCAAGGTGACCCGCGACCTGACCGAGCGGGTCGAGCGGGAGCGGCTCCTGCAGCGGCAGCGCGACGACCTCCTCGAGCTCTCCACCCCGGTCATCCAGGTGTGGGACCGGGTCCTCGTGCTGCCGATCATCGGCACGCTCGACAGCGGCCGCGCCGCCCGCCTCACCGAGAACCTGCTCGAACGCATCGCCGGCGACGAGGCGGCGATCGTGATCCTCGACATCAGCGGCGTGCCGGCGATCGACACGGCGGTCGCGCAGCACCTGTTCAAGACGATCCAGGGCGCGCGCCTGATGGGCGCCGAGAGCATCATCAGCGGCGTGCGGCCGGAGACCGCCCAGGCAATGGTGCACCTGGGCATCGACATCGGCGGGGTGCGCAGCCGCAGCACGCTGCGCGACGCGCTGCAGCTCGCCTTCGGCATGCTCGGCAGCCGCGCCGCCGCGGTCGAGCAGGCGCTGAACGGCGCCGCGACGGCGAGGGCGGCAGGGTGAGCCTCACCGAGGCGGTCCCCATCATCCAGCTCGGTCCCTGCCTGCTGGTGAGCCTCCAGGGCGACCTCGACGACAACGCCGTCCTGCGCCTGGAGGCCGAGGTCACCCGCGCCGTCGGGCGCACCCACGCGACCGGCGTCGTCATCGAGGTGAGCGGGCTGGCGGTGGTCGACTCCTTCATCGCCCGGGTGATCGCACGCATCGCCGGCATGATCCGCCTGCTCGGAGCGGAGGCGGTGGTGGTCGGCATCCAGCCCGCCGTCGCCATCACGCTGATGGAGCTGGGCGTCGGCATGCAGCACGTGCACACGGCGCTCAACCCGGCCGAGGGCATGGCGCTGCTCCGGCGGCTGCGCGACTGAGGCCCGCGTGACCAGCCGGACGGGGATGGCCGACAACCGGACCGTCTGCGAGATCAGCGGCGAGGGATCGCTGCTCGCCGTGCGGTCGAGCCTGCGGACGGCCGCGACCGAGCTCCGCTTCGGCGTCGTCGCCCAGACCAAGCTGATCACGGCCGCGAGCGAGCTGGCCCGCAACATCCTGCGCTACGCCTCCCAGGGCACCATGGCGATCGAGCGGGTGCAGGACGGCGCCCGCGCCGGGCTGCTGGTGCGGTTCGAGGACCAGGGCCCCGGCATCGAGGACCTCGACCTGGCGCTGCAGGACGGCTACAGCACCGGCGACAGCATGGGGGTGGGGCTGCCGGGCGCGCGGCGGCTGGTCGACGAGTTCCGCATCGAGTCGCGGCGGGGCGGCGGCACCGTGGTCGAGGCGACCATGTGGACCCGATGAGCCACGCGTCGCACGAGCACTTCCGCGTCCGCGACCCGGGCGACGTGGGGGCGGCCAGGCGCGCCGTCGAGGCGCTGGCGCAGGCGGCCGCCGTGCCCATGACGGCGGTCGAGCCGGCCCGGATCGCGACCACCGAGCTGGGCAACAACCTCCACCTGCACGGGCAGGACGGGTACCTGCTGCTGCGCCCCACCGACGAGCCGCGGGGCCTGGAGCTCGTGGCGGTGGACCGCGGCCCGGGGATCGCCGACCCGCCCGGCGCCCTCGCCGGCGCCGCCACCGCCGCCGCGGGCCTGGGCGTCGGGCTGGGCGCGGTCTCGCGCCTCGCCAGCAGCTTCGACCTGTACACCGACGCCAAGCAGGGCACGGTGGTGCTGGCCCGCTTCGCCGCGGACTCCCCCGCCGCGCCCGCCGAGCCGGTCTGGTTGCGCGCCGGCGGCGTCTCGACCGCCGTCGTCCCCGGCGACGCCAACGGGGACGGCTGGGCGGTGGCCCACGACGAGCTGGGCTGCGCCGCGGTGGTGGTCGACGGCCTCGGCCACGGGCCGGCGGCGCACGAGGCGTCGAAGGCCGCGCTCGCGGCGTTCGACGCCTGCGGCGCCGGCGACGTCTGCGGTTGGCTCCAGGCCGCCCACGCCGCCATGCGGGGCACCCGCGGCGCCGTGGCCGCGGCCGTGAGGATCGACCGGACGAGGCGGCGCGTCTCCTTCGCCGGGGTGGGCAACGT
>DASUZB010000305.1:0-18692 GCA_036377075.1 Actinomycetes bacterium
TACGTGCGGGCGCTGCGGGAGGCGCACCGCAGGGCCGAGCGGATCGTGGTCGAGCTGCGCGCCACCCGGCGCGCCGAGGCGAAGGCCGCCGCCCTGGCCGAGCGGGCGCGCCTCGCCCGGGAGATGCACGACATCCTCGCCCACGTGCTGTCCGCCCTGAGCCTGCAGCTCGAGGCGACCGCGCTGCTGCTCGAGGAGGAGGGCGCGTCCGAGCGGGCGTTGCGGCAGGTCCACCGCGCCCAGCGGCTCGCCCACGACGGGCTCGACGAGGCACAGCAGGCGATCGGCGCCCTCCGTGGCGACCGCCTGCCCGGCCCGGAGCTGCTGGCCGACCTGGTGGAGGACTTCACCCAGGCCACCGGCCTGACGGCCCGCCTCACCTTCGAGGGCGAGCCGCGGCCGCTCGCCCGCGAGGCCGGCCTGGCGGTCTACCGCACCACCCAGGAGGCGCTGACCAACATCCGCAAGCACGCCAAGACGGCCGACGACGTGACGGTCGCGCTGCACTGGAAGCCGGACGGGCTCAGCCTCACGGTGGAGGACCACCTCGCCGACGGGCAGGACGCGACCAGGGCGGGCGGCTCCGCCGCCAGCGGCGGCTACGGGCTGACCGGGATGCGGGAGCGGGCGGCGCTGCTCGGGGGCGAGCTGGTGGCCGGCAGGACGGCGGAAGGGTTCGAGGTGCGGCTATGGTTGCCGGCATGAGCGAGTCGCCGACCAGGGTGCTGATCGCGGACGACCAGACGATCGTCCGCGAGGGGCTGTCGACGCTGCTCGGCCTGCTGCCGGAGGTGGAGGTGGTGGGGGCGGCGACCGACGGCGAGGATGCGGTGCGGCTGGTCGCCGAGCGGCGGCCCGACGTGGTCCTGCTCGACCTGCGCATGCCGCGGGTCGACGGCGCCGAGGCGACCAGGCGGATCCGTGAGCTGGCGCCCGAGACGCAGGTGATCGTGCTGACCACCTACGCGGACGACGCCTCGGTGTTCACCGCGCTGCAGGCGGGGGCGCGTGGCTACCTGACCAAGAACGCCAGCGCGGCCGAGATCCGCCAGGCGATCGCGGCGGTGCGGCGTGGCGAGGCGCTGCTGGACCCGTCGGTCCAGCGGCGCCTGCTCGACGCGCTGGCGAGCAACCCTGGCGGCATCCCCGCGGCCGACGAGGAGCTGCCGGACGGGCTCACCCCGCGCGAGGCCGAGGTGCTGCGGCTGATGGCCGCCGGCCGCACCAACCAGGAGATCGCGGCCGACCTGGTGGTCAGCGAGGGCACGGTCAAGACCCACGTGAACCGGATCTTCGCCAAGGCCGGCGTGCGCGACCGCGGCCAGGCGGTCGCCTACGCCTACCGGCACGGGCTGGCCCCGTCGGACTGAGCGGCTCCACCCACGGGTAGAGGCGGCGGCCTCGCCCTCCACCCTGGCTCCCACCCGGAAGATCCGGACCCAGGTGGACGACGCCCGATCCCCCGGGGGCTAGGTTCGCGTTGCCGACCCGACGAGGCCCGCCCGGCCGGCCCGCGCCGGCTCGGGGATCGGGAGGCGCCGGCCGGGCGGGCCGACCTTGGGGGTCAACGGGGACCGAGCCGGACGGAGCGATGACGAGCACGACGACCATCCCGGCGATCGACGCCCCCGGCGGGGACGGGCCCGCGGCCGCTCGCGGGCCCGTCCCCAGGCACCGCGACCGCACGCCCCGGCTGGCGGCCGCGCTGGCGGTGCTGGCCGGGGTCCTCAACCTCGTCTCGGCGTTGCTGCCGGCGGAGCGGGACCGGCTGCGGCTGCTCGACGACCTCGTCCCCATGGCGGTGTCGCGTGGCGCGACCGTCGCGGTCGCCGCCGCCGGCGTCGGGCTGCTGCTGCTCGCCGGCGGGCTGCGCCGCCGCCACCGCACCGCCTGGCTGGCCACGGTCGGGCTGCTCGCCGGCAGCGCGGTCCTGCACGTGGTCAAGGGGCTCGACGTCGAGGAGGCGCTGGTCGAGGCGTTCCTCGCCGGGCTGCTGAGCGCGAAGGCCGCCTGCTTCCCGGCGCGTCCTGGACGCGGGGAGCGGCAGGCGGTGCGGGGGCCGGCGCTGACCGTCACCGTGGCGACCCTCGCCTACGGCATGCTCGGCCTGGTCGCCAACGACCACGACGTCCGCGCCGACCTCGGCCTCGCCGGGATGGTGAGCGAGGTCGGCCGGATGGCGCTCGGGCTGGGAGCCGGGGTGCCGTTGACGGGCCGCTTCGGCCGCCTGTTCCCCGGCTCCCTCGCCGCGGTGTTCTGGCTCGGCGTGCTGCTGGTCGCCGCCCGCGCGCTCACCCCGGTCCTCGCCCGCCGCACCGGTGACCCCGGCCTGGCCGCGGCGGTGGCCTGCTCGGACGACTCGCTCGCCTACTTCGCCCTGCGCGACGACCGGGCCACGGTGCGGGCCGGCGACGCGCTGGTCGCCTACGGCACGGTCGGGTCGGTGGCGCTCGCCGCCGGCGACCCGCTGGGGCCGCCGGCGCAGTGGCCGGCGGCGGTCGCCGCCTTCTGCGACGAGGCGGTCGCCCAGGGCCGCGCCGTCGCGGTGCTCGGCTGCGGGGCGGAGGCGGCGGTCGCCTGGCGGGACGCCGGCCTGACGACCATCTACCTGGGCGACGAGGCCGTGCTGGACCTGCGCCGCTTCACCCTGGAGGGGCGCGGCGTGCGCATCGCCAGGCAGAGCTGGAACCGCGCGCGGCGGGCGGGCTACTCGACGATGCTGCGGCGCTCGGGCGAGCTCGACCGGCACGAGGTAGCGGCCCTCGAGGAGCTGTCCGGCAGGTGGCGCGGCGACACCGCCGAGCGGGGCTTCTCCATGGCGCTCGGCCGCCTGTTCGACCCGCGCGACCCCGCCGCCCTGGTGGTCACCGCCAAGGACGCCGAGGGGCGCCTGCGCGGCTTCCTCCACTTCGTGCCGTGGGGGCCGGACGGTGCCAGCCTGGACGTGATGCGCCGGGACCGGCTGGCGCCGTCGTGGCTCAACGACTTCCTGGTGGTGGAGGCGGCCCGCCGCCTGCCCGAGCTCGGCGTGCGGCGGATCTCGCTGAACTTCTCGTTCCTGCGGACCGTGCTGGCGGCCGGGGCCGAACCCGGCGTCGCCGGGCACATGCTGGTCGCCCGCTGGCTGCTGCGGCGCCTGTCCGGTCCGTTCCAGATCGAGTCGCTCTACCGGTTCAACCGCAAGTTCTGCCCCGACTGGCAGCCGCGCTACCTGGCCCTCGGGGCGCCGGAGGAGCTGCCGCAGGTGGCGCTCGCGATGCTGCGGGCGGAGGGGCTGCTGTGCCTGCCGTGGCGGCTGCGCCCGTCGAAGCCGGCCAGCAGGGAAGGGGTGCCGGCGCGATGAGGCAGCCACCGCCGGCCGCGGCGGCGACCAGCGGTCGCCGGACGGTGCACCACCGCCACCACCTGCTCACCGTCGCCCACCACCCGCTCCACCGCGTGGCCAGCGGCCTGGCGCACGTCCCGGCCGGCCTGCTCCGCCAGGTCGGTCGCGCCGGGCCGCTGGAGAGCCCGTGGCTGGCCCTCGGGCTCGGCGCCCTGGTGCCCGCGACCGTGGCGCTGATCGCGCTGAGCTACCACTGGCCCGGCCGGCACGCGGGACCGCCGCGCCGCCGCTGGCTGCGCCGTGGCGCCCTCGCCGCCTGGCTGGCCCTCTTGTCCGTCCTCGCCGGCCTGGCGGGCCTGAACGCCTACGTCGGCTACGTCCCGACCCTTCCCTCCCTGTTCGGCGACCTTCCCGTCGAAATCGGCCACGCTGCCGGCGGTGGCGGGTCGTCGGTGGTCAGCTTCGACATCGCCGCGCCGAGCCTGCGCGTGCCGCCGAGCCGCTGCTACGTGTACCTGCCGCCGGGCTACCGCTCCCGGGCGCAGCGGAGCCGCCGCTACCCGGTCGTCTACCTGCTCCACGGCTACCCGGGCGGGCCGATCGACTGGTTCAGGGGCGCCCAGGTCCAGGAGACGATGGACGCGCTGCTGGCCGACCACCTGGTGCAGCCGATGATCCTGGTCGCCCCGAACGCCAGCGGCGGCTGGCTGCACGACTCGGAGATGCTCAACCAGGTCGGCGGCCCGCAGGTGGAGAGCTACCTGGTCGGCACGGTCGTCCACACGATCGACCGGCGCTTCCGGACGATCGCCGACCGCACCGGCCGGGCGATCGGCGGGATGTCCAGCGGCGGCTACGGCGCGCTCAACCTCGGGCTGCGCCACCAGGACGTGTTCTCGGTGATCCTCTCGCTGATGCCGTACGGCACCCCTGGCACGGTGACCAGGGCGCTGCTCGGCGGCAGCCACGCCCTGTGGCTGGCCAACTCCCCCGCCGCCTACATCCCCACGATGGCCTTCCACCACCCGATGGCGGTCGAGCTGATGGCCGGCGACCACGACCCGGAGGCGAAGGAGGCGGCGCGGCTCGCCCGCATGCTGCGCGCCCGTGGGCAGTACGCCCTGTTCAGCGAGGTGCACGGTGCCGGCCACACCTGGCGGGCAGCGCGGGTCGAGGCGCCCTACGTGCTCGCCTTCGCCAGCGGCCACCTCGCCGGCTGGGAGTCGGCGCGGGGGATGACGTGAGCGGTGCCCGCTCCACCCTGCGCCTGGTCGCGCTGGTGCTCGGCCTCACCGTGGTCGCCAGCGTCGCGCTGGTCCCGGTCGCCGCCTCGGTGGCGGCGCTCGGCGGCGCGGCCGCCAGCCAGGTGGCGGGCGTGCCGCCGCTCGGCCGCCTGCTCGCCCGGCCGCCGAGCGACTCGTTCGTCTACGCCGCCGACGGCTCGCTGCTGGCCGTGCTCCACGGCGACCAGGACCGCGTGGTCGTGCCGCTGGCGGCGATCCCCGTCGAGGTCAGGCAGGCGGTGCTGGCGATCGAGGACGCGCGCTTCTACCAGCATGGCGCGCTCGACCTGCGCGGCATCGGCAGGGCGCTGGTCAGCGACCTGCGCGGCGGGGCGGTGCTGCAGGGCGGCAGCACGATCACCCAGCAGTACGTGAAGACGGTGGTCACCGGGGACCAGGTGAGCCTGCACCGCAAGCTGGTCGAGGCCGTCGACGCCGCCCGGCTGGCGCGGCTCGCCACCAAGGACCAGATCCTGTCCGACTACCTCAACGAGGTCTACTTCGGCGACGGGGTCTACGGCATCGCCACCGCCGCGGAGCACTACTTCTCCAAGCCGGTGGGGCAGCTCGACCTGGCCGAGGCCGCCGCCCTGGCCGGCACGATCGCCGGCCCCGGGCTGTACCGGCCGACGGCGGGCCGCCGCGCGCTGCTGCGGCGCAACCAGGTGCTGCAGCGGATGGCCACGGTCGGCTTCGCCTCCCCGGCCAAGGTGGCGGCGGCCGAGCGGCAGCCCATGCGGGCGCGGGTCCGTGCGGAGACGGTCCGCTTCCCCTACTTCGTCGACTACGTGACGAGCCAGCTGCTCGGCTCCCGCGCGCTCGACGCGACCCTTGGCCCCGCCGGGTCGGCGGCGAGGAGGCGGGCCGTGTACCAGGGCGGCCTCGAGATCGTCACCAGCCTCCGCCCGCACGACCAGGCGCTCGCCGAGGCGGCCGTGCACGACCAGCTCGCCGGCCGCGGGCCGGCCGGCGCCCTGGTGAGCCTCGACCCGGCCAGCGGGGCGATCGTGGCGATGGTCGGCGGCGGCGACCACGCCCGCTCCAAGGTCGACCTGGCCACCGGCCAGGGCGGTGCCGGCGGCTTCCCGCCCGGCTCCTCGTTCAAGGTCTTCTACCTGGTCGCAGCGCTCGAGCAGGGCATGGCGGCCGGGACCAGCTTCGACGCTCCGGCGTCGGTGACGGTGCAGGCGCCCGAGTGCCCGGGGGGCTACACCGTCCACAACGCCGAGACTGGCGGACTCGGCCGCATCGACATGGCCAGGGCGACGGCCGAGTCCGCCAACACGTACTACGCGCAGCTCATGACGAAGGTCGGGACCCCGGCGGCGATCCAGGTGGCCAAGCGCATGGGGATCACCTCCGGGCTGCGCGACTACTGCTCGCTGGTGCTCGGCACCGAGAACGTGAGCCCGCTCGAGCTCGCCTCCGCCTACGCGACCCTCGCCGACGGGGGCGTCCACTGCCAGCCGCTCCCCGTCACGCGGATCACCGGGCCGGGCGGCCAGGTCCTCGACGACGGCCGGCCGTCCTGCCGGCGCGCCCTCGACCCGGGCATCGCGGCCGCCGCCACCGCCATCCTGCGCGGGGTGGTGGCGCCGGGCGGGACCGGCTTCCGGGCGGCGTTCGGCCGGCCCCTCGGCGGCAAGACCGGGACGACCACGGGCTATGGCGACGCCTGGTTCACCGGGTTCACCCCACAGCTCGCCACCTCCGTCTGGGTCGGCGACCCGGCCAGGCAGGTCTCCATGCGCAACCTGTTCGACGGCGGCCCGGTCTACGGCGGCACCTTCCCGGCACTGATCTTCCGGCAGTACATGAGCGGCAGCCTCGCCGGCCAGCCGGTCGTCGACCTCCCGGGCCTGCCCGCAGCGACCGCGCCGGCCGGAGCGGCCGGCCCGCCCGGCCCGGCCCCAACCGCCGGGCGGGCCGGCACCAATGGCCGGCGCCGCCACGGTCACGGATGACCGGCTTCCTGGCGTGGGCGACGGCCTACCAGCGGGCGTTCCGCGCCCGGGTGGCGGGCGACGGGCTGGTCGCCGCCGCCCCGGCCTCGCTGGCGTTCGTGCTGGTCACCCTCCTGGTGAGCGCCGTCTGGGGCGACCCGGGAGCCGGGCACCGGGCGGTGGCGGCGTGCTGCGCCTGGCGGGCGACCACCCTGACCCGCGGCGCCGCCAGCCTCGGCCCGCTGTTCGGCAGTGCCTTCCTGGTCCGCCGGCCGGTCGAGGCGATCTGGACGGTGGCGGCGACCTGGCTGGTGCTCGGCCCGCTGGAGGCGGCCGTCGGCACCCGCCGGCTGCTGCTGCTCGGCGCGTTCGGCCACGCGGTCCCGACCGTGCTGGTCGACCTGTTCTGGCTCGCCGGGAACCGGACGGGCGGCGGCTTGGAAGGCATCGACGTGGGCACCTCGGCGGTGGTGGTCACCGCCGCGGCCGCGCTC
Organism: Actinomycetes bacterium; assembly: GCA_036377075.1. Classification (GTDB taxonomy): domain Bacteria; phylum Actinomycetota; class CALGFH01; order CALGFH01; family CALGFH01; genus DASUZB01. Next base: position 7,046 of record DASUZB010000305.1, read on the forward strand.
GCCGTGCTCACCCGGTCGACGCCGCTCGGCCTGGCGCTCGCCGCCGGCCTGGCCGTCGACCTCGCCACCACCCCCGACCTCGCCAGCGTCGAGCACCTGGTCGCGGTCGTGGTCGGGGCCGGCGGCGCGCTGCTGCTCCTGCTGCCGGACCGCTGGCCACGGTGGCGCGCGGAACTGGCCGCGCGGCTGGCGACCCTGCCGCGCCCTCAAGCCACGGCGGCATCGCACCGATACCGCCCGCATGCGTAGGGAGTCGCACCTCGTCGCCCTGGTCCTGCTGCTGTTCGCGCTCGCCGGCTGTGGCACGAGCGGGCAGGGTGGCAACAGGGTGACCGCGTGCGAGCAGGCCACCGCGCTCGACCGGCAGATGGCCGCGGACCAGGAGGCGGCGCGGACCAGCCTGGAGTCTTCGGGCGGTTACGCGGGGACCAGCGAGCAGGCCAACCCGGGCGAGGCGGCGCGGCGCACCCAGGAGCTCAACGCCAAGATCGCCGCGGAGGAACGGCAGCTCACCGACCTGCACGCGAAGTGCCTCGGCAACGCCTCGCCGTGACGGCCTGGTCCGACCCGGTCGTCAGTGGTCCTCGTGGTGGTAGACACCGAAGACGTTCCCGGCGGGATCGCGCAGGGCGCCGCTCTGCATGTGGTCGTCGACCAACATCGGCCCGTAGATCCTGGATCCCCCGAGCTGCTCGGCCTTGGCCAGGGTGGCCCCGACGTCGGGCACGTGCGCGTAGATCGTCGCCCAGTTCTCCTGCCCGCCGGAGCCGAGGCCTCCCTGGATGCCGCGGCCGGCGCCGGTGTCCACCAGCCCGTAGCCCTGCGCGTCGGGGTTGACCGTCCAGCCGAACATCTCCCGGTAGAAACCCTGCGTCCGCTCGGCGTCGGAGCCGAGCACCTCGAACCAGTCGACCGGGGTGCCCTCGCCCGACGACGGGCCCGGGGCTGCCTCCGGCGAGCCAGTGGCCTTGCTCAGCCCGATCAGCAGGCCGTCCGGGTCGTCGAACATCCCGAACGTCCCGAAGCCGGGGATCTCGGTGACCGGCACCACCGTCTTCCCCCCGAGCGACGAGGCCTTGTCGAGGGCCGCCTGGACGTCCTCGACCTCGACGTAAAAGGTCGACCAGGGCTCGCCCGTGCCGCTCTTGCCGAGACCGCCGTTGAGGCCCTTGCCGCCGTTCGTGTCGATCAGCGAGTAGTTGATCCCCTCGCCGATCCGCTGGACCCCCCAGCCGAACAGCTCCCCGTAGAAGTCGATCAGCGGCTGGTCGTCGGGCCCGCCGACCTCGAAGTACACCACCGCGCTCCCCATCGTCCGCTCCCTTGTTCAAACGGTCGGTGGGCCTGCGCCGCTCTGTGCGCTGGCTTCCCCCGTCGCTCCGTCGTCGCCAGGGGCTCCTCCGTCGCTCCTCCATCCAGCCAGCGCGCGGCTCCGGCCCACCTCCCTAACCCCAGTGCCTGCGGCTCCTTCGTCGCTCCTCAGTCAGTCCAGCGTGCGGCTACGGCCCACCTCCCTAAACCTGAGCCGGTGCCGGAGATTCGACACCAAGAGGTCGCCCGAGGCTAGCGCCACCCCCCGACACCTCCGCCGGCGAGGCCTCAAACAACGGCGGTCCGCATCCGAAAACCAGGGTGAGCACTGAAACGTCCCTGAGGAGCTGCGAGGCGCGCGTGGGGCAGGACGTCGAACGGACGTTGGCGGTCGACTGGCGGCGCTTCGCCCTGGCGGTGGCGGCCGTGGCGGCCGCCTCTGCCGGCTTCGTGGCCTGGCTGCAGCTGCGCCTCGGCGGGCAGTGGGTGACGTTCACGCTGATGGACAACCTGGCGCAGCTGCTCGCGCCGGTCGCGGCGGCGCTGGCCTGCGCCATGGCCGCCCGCCGCGCACGGGGACGGCTTGCCTGGTCGTGGTACCTGCTCGGTGCCTCGGCGACCAGCTGGGCGCTCGGCCAGGCGGTGTGGTCCTGGTACGAGCTGGCCGCCGCGCGGGAGGCGCCGTTCCCGTCCCTGGCCGACGTCGGCTTCGTCGCCGCCGTCCCCTTGGCCGCCGCCGGCCTGCTGACCCACGCGGCCACCGCCGAGAGCGGCCTGTCGCAGGCACGCCGGGTGCTCGACGGCCTGGTGATCGCGACGGCGGTGCTCGCGGTGAGCTGGGAGGCGCTGCTCGGGTCGCTGATCCGCGGCGCCAGCGGCACGCTGCTCGAGCAGGTCCTGGCGCTGACCTACCCGGTCAGCGACGCCGTGACCATCTCCCTGGTCATCTTCCTGCTCGCCGGGTCGCGCTCGGCGACCAGGATGCCGTTGCTGCTGATCGGCGGCGGGCTGGTCGCGATCGCGGTCTCCGACAGCGTGTTCGCGTACCTGACCCAGAGCGACGCCTACGCCGGCGGCAGCCTGGTCGACACCGGCTGGTTCCTCGGCTACCTGCTGATCATGCTCGGTGCGCTGCTGCCGGAGCGGCACCGCCCGGCGCTCGGGCTGCGCACGCAGGCGAGCTGGACAGTGGTCCTGCCCTACCTGCCGGTCCTGGCGGCGGGCGCCCTGACCGGCTTCGAGCTGGCGCGCGGCAGGCGCATCGACGCCTTCCTCGGCCTGCTGTTCGTGGTGCTGATCGCGCTGGTGGCGGTGCGCCAGCTGATGGCCCTGTTCGAGAACCTGGCGCTGGCCCGCGGGCTCGAGTCCAAGGTCGAGCAGCGCACCGCCGAGCTGGCCCGGCGGGAGCGCCACTTCCGCTCGCTGGTGCAGAACGGCTCGGACCTGATCCTGGTGGTCGACCGGGACGCCACCATCACCTACGCCAGCCCCAGCTCCCAGCGCCTGCTCGGCCGCCCCGCCGAGGCGCTCAGCGGCATTGGGCTCGCAAAGCTGCTGCACCCCGAGGACCACGAGGAGCTCGCGCCGATGCTGCTGGCGGCGGAGGCCCGCGCGGACGCCACCCTGTCGGTGGAGTGGCGGCTGCGCCACGCCGAGGGAGCCTGGCGGTCGATGGCGACGATGCTGACCAGCCGGCTCGACGACGGCGCCGTCCAGGGCATCGTGCTCAACGGCCGCGACGTCACCGAGCGCGTGCAGTTCGAGGACCAGCTGCGCCACCAGGCCTTCCACGACGCCCTCACCGACCTGCCGAACCGGGCGCTGTTCCGTGACCGTCTGGGGATGGCGCTGGCCAGCCATCCCCGCCGCGGCGGCTGCCTGGCGGTGCTGTTCGTGGGCCTCGACGACTTCAAGGCGGTCAACGACACCGACGGTCACGAGGTCGGCGACGCCCTGCTGAAGGCGGTCGCGGAGCGGCTGCGCACGGTCGTCCGTGCGGGCGACACCGTCGCCCGGCTCGGCGGCGACGAGTTCGGCGTCCTGGCCGAGGCCCTCCCCGACCCGCAGGAGGCCACCAAGGTGGCCGACCGGATCCAGCAGGGCCTGCGCCAGCCGCTGCTGATCGAGGGCCGTGAGCTGTTCGTCCACGCCAGCGTCGGCATCAGCCTCGCCGCCGCGCCAGGCGTCGCCGCCGAGGAGCTGCTGCGCCACGCCGACGTCGCCATGTCGGTCGCCAAGAGCGAGGGCAAGGACCGCTACCGGCACTTCGACCAGTCCATGCACCAGGCGATCGTGGAGCGGATGGCGCTGCAGGCCGAGCTGGCCCAGGTGATCGAGCGCCAGCAGCTCAGCCTCCACTACCAGCCGGTGGTGGCGCTCGAGGACGGACGGCTCACCGGCTTCGAGGCCCTGGCCCGCTGGACGCACCCCGAGCGCGGCCCGGTCCCCCCAGGCTCGTTCATCCCGCTGGCCGAGCAGAGCGGGCTGATCGTGCCCCTGGGGCGCTGGGTGCTCGAGACGGCCTGCAGCCAGGTGCGCCGCTGGGAGCTGGACGGCCTCGGCGCCGGGCTGGAACTCAACGTCAACGTGTCCGTCCGCCAGCTCAAGGAGCCGGGGTTCGCCGCGTCGGTCGGCGAGATCCTGGAGCGCACCGGCCTCGCGCCCGGCCGGCTGGTCCTGGAGATCACCGAGAGCTTGCTGATGGAGAACGTGGACGCGGTCCTCGGCGTGCTCGAGGAGCTGCGGCAGCGCGGCCTACGGCTGGCGATCGACGACTTCGGCACCGGCTACTCCTCGCTCGCCTACCTGGTCAGGCTGCCCGTGCAGGTGCTCAAGGTCGACCGCTCGTTCGTCGTCCGCCTGGACGACGACGCCAACAGCGCCACCCTGGTGCGCTCGATCATCAAGCTGGCGCGCGACCTCGAGCTGCAGACCGTCGCCGAGGGCGTCGAGGAGGCGCGGCAGGTCGACAACCTGCGCCGGCTCGGCTGCGACAAGGGCCAGGGCTTCTACTTCAGCCGGCCGCTGCCGGCCGCCGAGCTCGAGGGGCTGCTGCGCGCGGCGCTCGCCGGGTACCCCGCCGCCGCGGTCACCGGCCCGGCGTAGGGCGCGGTCGCCTCACGGCCTGCCGGCGCCCTCCCGGGCGTGCCAGCGGGCGAGCAGTTCGGCCTCGCGCTCCGCGGGAAGGCCGACGCCGGGGCGCAGCGGCAGCGGCTCGGCCCGGTCGTGCTCGAGCGTCTCGCGGATGGTCTGCGCGAGCGGCCGCGGCGCGAGGCCGGACCCGAAGGCCCGCCGCGGGTCGGCAGCCTCGAACATGCCGGCCGGGTCGCCGCCCGGCCACATCGGCAGGGAGGCGTCGTCCTGCCCGGCCTCGAGCAGGAACCGCTGCTCGACCCAGGTGAGCGTGGTGCCTGGCGGGCCGGCCACCGCGACGATCTCCCGCAGCAGGTCCGCGAAGCTGAACGGCGGCGGCGGGGCGACCGCGTTGAAAGGCCCGTCGACCCCCTGCTCGACCAGCCCGACCACCCAGGTGGCCAGGTCCCGGGCATCGACCACCTGGATGGGGGCGTCCTGGGGCTCGGGTGCGAGCACCTCGCCGCCCCGCGCGATGCGGCGGACCCACCAGGTGAAGCGGCCGGTGTGGTCGAACGGGCCGACCACGTAGGTGGGGCGGATGAGCAGCGTGCCGGCGCCGAAACGGTCGACGGCGGCCCGCTCGCACAGCACCTTCAGCCCGCCGTAGGTGGCGTCGGTCACCTCCTCGACGGTCGGGTCGGGCAGCTCGATCAGGGGCGCGTCCTCACCGAACAGGGCCGGCTGCGGGGTGGCGTACACCGACAGCGACGAGATGAAGGCGTAGTGGCCGCCACGGCCGTCCAGCGCCGCCGCCAGGCTGTCGACCTGCCTGGGGACGTAGGCGCAGAGGTCCACGGTGGCGTCCCACGACCGACGGTCGAGGGCGCTCAGGTGGCCGTCGCGGTCGCCGAGCAGGTGGGTCGCCTCGGGGAACAGCCCGGCTCCGCTCCGCCCGCGGTGGAACAGGGTGACCTCGTGGCCGCGGTCGAGCGCCGCGGCGGCGATGTGCCGCCCCACGAAGCGGGTGCCGCCGATGAAAAGGATCCGCAACTCTACCTCCCCGCCGGCCCACCGCGGCCGGCCGCGCTCGACCAGCGCCAGCGTACCTTTACGGCGCCGAGGGGTCGCCATCGGCGAGGCCACCCGGTTAGGCTCGATATCCGTTTTTCTTCTCACGACAAGGCGGGTTCGCAAGGTCGGTGGTCCGGTCCTCCAGCCTCGCACCCTCGAGGACCCCGGGAGAGGTGGCGGCATGCCTCCACAGCAGGACGATTCTCGCGACCGGCAGATCGAGGCACTACGGCGGTACGTCGCGGAACTCGGCCTGCCGCGGGAGCGGTCGGCGGGCGAGCCCCCCACGGCGCCGGCGCCGCCGCAGCGGCCACCGGCCACGGTCCCGTGGCTGCTGCTCACCGTGCTGCTGGTCGCGATCGCACTCGTCGGCGGCTTCCTGATCGGTCAGGCGCGCGGCAACGCGCGGCATCCGTCCAGCGCCGCGCCCGGCGCGACCAGCAGCACCCTGGGCGGCTCGGTCTCGACCCCGGAGTGCAAGACCGCCGTCGACCGCGCCAACACCAGCCTCGCCATCGCCGTCAAGGTGCAGGCCCTCCTCGAGGGCTACACGAGCATCATGAACCAGCTGGAGAACGGCAAGATCACCAGCGCCGAGGCGATCAGGCTCGGCACCCCGTCGGAGGTGGTCGCCTCGATCCAGACGGCCAAGTTCGACGCCGCCCTCGACGACTACAAGCAGGTGGTCGACAAGTGCCGCTCGCGCGAGCCCTGACGCCCCGCCGGTCAGGCCGCGACGGTGGCGAAGACGATGACGTTCGACTTGTAGTGCCCGGTGCTGAAGTCGAACTGGCCGCCGCAGGTCACCAGCCGTAGCTCGGGGGTCAGCGTCGGGTAGTACACCTGGTCGGTCGGGAACCACTTCTTCGGGTACTCCCCGATGCGCTCGACGACGAACCGGACCGTCGAGCCGTCGGCACGGCTGACCAGGATCTCGTCGCCGCGGCGCAGCTCGCGCAGCCGGAAGAAGACCGCCGGACCGGTCTTCGAGTCGACGTGCCCGAGGATTACCGCGGACCCGGGCTCGCCCGGCCGCGGCCCGAGCTCGTACCAGCCGGCCACCTGCCAGCGGCCCGGGGCCGGCGGCTCGACCGTGCCGTCGCTGGCCCGGCCGAGCCGGTCGAGCGAGCTGGCAACGTGGATCCTCGGAACTCGGACGAAGGTCGGCACGGCGGTCGCCGGGTAGGTGCGCACCGAGTGGAACGCGCGCGCGGCGGCGGCGCCGTCCGGCGCCTGGCTCCCGGCCCTGACGGGGGCCTTGGAGGGGAGCGCCCTGCCCCCCGGTCCCGCCGGCTCCGCGCCCGCCCCGGAGCAGCCCGCGAGCAGCGCCAGCGCCACGGCGCAGAGCGCGAGCCTGCGGGTCATCGCCGCTGCGCCGTCCCGCCGCCGCCTGTCTGCGAGCCGCCGGCCGGCAGCTTCACGGTGCGCTGGATCGCCCCGACCAGGGTGTTGGCGACGCCGAGCATCTGGTGGTAGCCGTGGTCCTCCATCTCCTGCGCCTTGGCGTAGTCCTTGGCGGCGTACGCGTTCACCTGGTTGATCAGGTGGCCGTCGTGCGCCGTGATGGCGGCGGTGACGGGCTCCACCGGGAGCTGGGCGTTGACCACGTCGCTGAAGTACAGCGCCAGCCTGCTGGCGAAGGTGTCCAGGTTCGTCTCCGCCGCCTGCTTGCCGGCCTCGTCCTTGTTGGCGACCGCGGTGGTGTAGGCCATCAGCCCGTCGACGTGGTTGGCCCAGGCCGTCTGGAACTCCGCGCCCTTCTTGGGCCCGAGGATCGCCCCCATCGCTCTGGCCAGCGCGGTGGTGTTCGCGTTGACCTGCGCCGCCGCGCCGCTGAACTCCTGCGCGCTGGCGAAGGTCGCCCGCTGCGCGTCGATCACCATCTCCATGTGCTCACCGAGCAGCATGTCGAACGCCGAGCGCAGCTTCTCGGGCGGCGCGTCGAAGCCGACCGCCTGCTCCGGCGTGATGCTCGCCCTGGCCATGGTGGCGCCGGCGGTGAACATGTGCTCGTAGGCCACCCGCTGGATCTGGTACGCCCGCGCGTAGTCGTGGGCGGCGTACAGGTCGATCTGCCGCATCAGCTCGTCGACGTGCTGGCGGACGCCGGCGGCGGCCACGCTCGCCGGGACCTTGCCGTCGGTCGCCTGGGTGAACCAGGAGCCGTGGGCGGAGCAGTAGGCGATCAGGTTGGTCCGCGCGGTCTGCCGCGCGGCGGTGTTGCGGGTGGCGGCGCCGCTGGCGTAGGCGGCGAGGGCGTCGATGTGCCGCTGCCACAGCTGGTGGAAGCGGTCGCCCTCGCTCTGGCCGTAGGCGGCCGTGACGGTCTCGTCCAGCTCCTCGGTGTTGTCCTGCAGCGAGGCGAGCATGGCCTGGCGCAGCTCGGGAGGCCCGGTCACCACGCTGCGCATGAAGCGCACGGCGAGCATGGTGTGCTCCCCGAGGAACTGCTCGAACTGCGCCCTGAGCTGCCGCGGCGTCCCCTTGGTCACCGGGGCGACCGCCTCGTGGTGCTGGGTCGTCGCGGTCGTGCCCTTCGAGGCTGAGCGGTTGTTCGGGCCGGAGGTGCAGCCGAAGCCGACCGTGGCGACAAGGACGAACGTGACAAGGGCGATGAAACCAGTCCGCAAGCGCACGATAACCCCCCAACCAAGCCGCGCCGGGCATGGTATGCCCCGATGCTGCGTCTCGAAAGCTCGTCATCCTATGTACCGTTGCGCACATCTGTACAGCCCCACGTCGACCTGCAGTTTCGTCGTACAAGCGCGTGTTTACGTGGATTTCGCTTGACCCGGTTCGGCGCGACGGGGCAGTGTCACGGTTTGGTGTCACCATGGGCGGCGTTTCGCCGTCATCTCTGTGACAGGTGACGCGTATAGGGCACGGGGGGTGTCATGGGTAGAGCGCAGAGGATCGCAAGCCTTCCATGTGGACGCTGGACGAAGTGGGGCGTCCTGGCGTTCTGGATCGTAGTGTTTGCGGTCGCCGGGCCGCTCTCCGGCAAGCTCAACAGCGCCCAGAAGAACGACGCATCGTCGTGGCTGCCGAAGAACGCCGAGTCCACCCAGGTCGTGGACCTGGCCAAGAAGTTCACGCCGAGCGACGTCTTCCCGGTGCTGGTGGTCTACGAGCGCTCCGGCGGCCCCGTGACCGCGGCCGACCGGGCCAAGGTCACCGCCGACGCGCGGCAGTTCGCCGGGGTGCAGGACGTCGCCGGCAAGGTCACCGGCCCGATCCCGTCCCAGGACGGCAGCGCGCTGCAGGTCGTCGTGCCCATGAAGATCAACTCGGAGGGCAACGGCTGGCAGGAGCTCACCCCGAGGGTCGAGCAGATGCGCTCGATCGCCCACGCCAACGCCGGTGACCTGCACGCGTACGTGACCGGTCCGGGCGGGTACTTCGCCGACTTCGCCAACGTGTTCTCCGGCTTCGACACCACGCTGCTGTACATCACCGCGGTGATCGTCATCGTCATCCTGCTGCTCACCTACCGCAGCCCCGCGTTGTGGATCTTGCCGCTGACCTGTGTGTTCATCGCGCTGACCGCGGCGCAGGCGGTGATCTACCTGCTGGCGAAGCACGCCGGCCTGACGGTCAACGGGCAGAGCGCGTTCATCCTGACGGTGCTGGTGTTCGGCGCCGGCACCGACTACGCGCTGCTGCTGACCGCCCGCTACCGGGAGGAGTTGCGCCGCCACGCCGACCGGCACGAGGCGATGGCGGTGGCGCTGGGCCGCGCCGCGCCGGCGATCATCGCCAGCGGGTCCACCGTGATCCTGAGCCTGCTGTGCCTGCTGGTCGCCGAGCTCGCCTCCACCAAGAGCCTCGGCCCGGTGATGGCGATCGGCGTGGCCGTCGGCCTGTGCGCCATGCTCACGCTGCTGCCGGCGCTGCTGGTCATCTTCGGCCGCTGGATGTTCTGGCCGCGGCGGCCCACGCTCGGCTCGGCCGAGCCGACCGAGCACGGCCTGTGGGCGCGGATCGGTCGCCGCATGGCGCGCCGGCCGCGCCTGGTGTGGGTGGTGACGGCGGTCGTGCTCGGGGCGATGGCGCTCGGGCTGACCGGCCTGAAGGCCGAGGGCCTGTCGAACAAGGATGGCTTCCGCACCAAGCCGGAGTCGGTGACCGGCGACGAGGTGCTCGGGCGCCACTTCGCCGCTGGTCTGGGAAACCCTGTCCAGGTCATCGGCAAGGCTGAGTCCGCGGGGCAGCTGCAGTCCGCCCTGTCCGGCAGCGCCGGGGTGACGGCCGTCACCCGCCCGGTGGTGAAGGAGGGCTACGCCTTCGTCGAGGGAACGCTGACCACCGCGGCCGACAGCCAGGCCGCCTACCAGACGATCGACCGGCTGCGCTCCACCATGCACGCGATCCCGGGGGCGGACGCCAAGGTCGGCGGCGGCACCGCGGTCAACCTCGACATCAAGCGGGCCACCACGCACGACCGGAACCTGGTGGTGCCGCTCGTGCTGCTGGTGGTGATGGTGATCCTCGGCCTGGTGCTGCGCGCGGTGATCTCGCCGCTGCTGCTGGCCGCCACCGTGGTGCTGTCCTTCGCGGCGGCGCTCGGCGTCAGCGCCCTGGCCTTCGACCACCTCTTCAAGTTCGCCGGTGCCGACCCGTCGCTGCCGCTGTGGACGTTCGTGTTCCTGGTCGCGCTCGGCACCGACTACAACATCTTCCTGATGACCAGGGTCCACGAGGAGAGCAGGCGCTACGGCACCCGGCGGGGCTCGCTGATCGGCCTCGCGGCAACGGGCGGGGTGATCACCTCCGCGGGCGTGGTGCTGGCGGGCACGTTCGCCGCCCTCGGCACCCTGCCGCTGGTCTTCATCACCGAGATCGGCTTCGCGGTGGCCTTCGGCGTCCTGCTGGACACCTTCGTGGTCCGCTCGGTGCTGGTCACCGCGCTCAACCTCGACGTGGGCCGGCACATCTGGTGGCCGAGCCGCCTGGCCCACAAGGAGGACGTCGAACTCGGCGACCTCGAGTCCGAGGAGGCGGCGCTCACGCCCTGAGCGGGCCTTCCACGTGTGGACGCCCCCGAGGGAGCCTCGGGGGCGTCCAGCGTTGGGGACCGTGGCGGCCGTATCCGCTATCAGCCGAGCTGGACGCCGGCGGTGGCCGGGACGTACCTGGCGCGCTCGGCCTCGACGAGGACGCGGCGCAACAGCTTGCCCGTCATCGACCTGGGGACCTGGTCGGTGAACTCGACCACGCGGAGCCGCTTGTACGGCGCGACTCGCTCGGCGACCCAGGCCAGCAGCTCGTCGGCGGTGGCGCGACCCCGTGGGACGACGTAGGCGACCGGCACCTCGCCCGCCTCGGCGTCGGGGCGGGGTACCACCGCGGCGTCGGCCACCGCCGGGTGGGCCAGCAGCAGGTGCTCCAGCTCGGCCGGCGCGACCTGGGCGCCCTTGTACTTGATCAGCTCCTTTAGGCGGTCGACCACGTACAGGTAGCCGTCCTCGTCGAAGGCGCACAGGTCGCCGGTGTGCAGCCAGCCGTCAGGGTCGATCGTCCTGGCGGTGGCCTCCGGCTGGTCGTGATATCCGCGCATCAGCTGCGGGCCTCGGACCCACAGCTCTCCCGTACGGCCGGGGCCGAAGTCGGCGCCGGTTTCCGGGTCGACGATGCGGGCCTCGGTGCCGGCCAGCAGCCGGCCCACCGACCCGCGCCGCGGCGCCTCGGGCGGGCTGATCGCGATCGTGCAGGTCGTCTCCGTCATGCCGAGGCCCTGGAGGACCACGCAGCCAAGCCGGTCGGCGCAACGCTGCTCGACCTCGCCGCTCAAGGGGGCGGCGCCGCAGCCGATCACCCGCAGCGACGACAGGTCGTAGCGGTCCACGACGGGATGGCCGGCGAGGGCGAGCATGATCGGCGGCGCAACGATCATGGTGGTGACCCGGTGCCGCTGGATCGTGTCGAGGAAGCCCTCCAGGTCGAAGCGCGGCATGGTGACCACGGTCGCGCCGGCATGCAGCCCGCCGGCCAGCACCAGGTTCAGGCCCATGGTGTGGAACAGCGGCGCCACTGCCAGGACCACGTCGTCGGCCCGGAAGTCCATCACGGCCTGAGCCTGGCGGACGGCTGTGGCCGCTGTACTACCGCAAGGGCTGGTTCCGCGAGGTGCAGGTGATCCTGGTCGCCGCCCTGGGAAGGGACCGCCTGCCGGTCCTGGAGCGGGCGCGCT
>DASUZB010000306.1:0-4333 GCA_036377075.1 Actinomycetes bacterium
CAGACCCCGACGGCACCGTCCACCGGCGCTCCCGAGGTCGCCAACAGCGGGACCGACGGGTCGACGGTCGCCGGCAACGCCACCGGCGCGATGGCGAGCGAGCTGGCCGGCACCGACTACACCGGCGCGTACGACTCCGGCGGCACGGCCGACTACTCGGGCGGGTACGCCACCGACTTCGGGGCCGGCGACGCCTCGTGCGCCTGCTCCTGAGCCACCTCGGGCTCACCACCTGACCGGGCGGTGCCCGGTCAGGTGGTGACCCGCTCGCTGCGCACGTCGGCAGGGGCGGCGAGGAACCGCTGGGCGGCGTCGAGCACGGCCACCACCTCGGCGCCGAAGCGGACGTCGCAGGGGTGCGCCGTCGTCCCGGCCGCCACGGCCGCGGTGAGCTGCCGGACCGCCTCACCGAACGCGTCGACCGCGGTGCCCTTGAACGGCGGCAGCTCCTCGTGCCCCCTCGGCCCGTAGAGGGCGAAGCTCGTGGTCGCGGCCGCGACCGGTACGGTGAGGCTCAACGACAGCGTGGACGACGCCCCGCCGCGGTGGCCGAGCACCAGGTGGACCGTGTCGCCGAGGCCACTGCCGGCGGTGACGCGCTCGACCGCCCCGAGCGTGGGGATGGCGAGGGCAAGCGCGTGCGGGCCGACGTCCCACAGCGCCCCCTTGCTGCGCCGCCAGGCCGACTCGGCGTAGGGGCTGCCGGGGTGGTAGATCGAGCCGAGCCAGGCCGCGTGGGCGCCGTGCCAGTCGCCGGCCTCGCGCACCCGGTCGAGCCACCCGGCCACCTCCGGGTGGTAGCGGGCGGTGAAGAAGAGCAGCGAGGCGACGCCGTTCGCCGCGACCGCCTCCACCGCCCGCCGCGCCGCCTCGTTGGAGAGCGCGAGCGGCTTGTCGAGCAGCAGGTGGCGGCCGGCGGTCGCGGCGCGGACGGCGAGCTCGCCCTGCACGTCCGGTGGCACCGCGATCGCCACCGCGTCGACGGCCCCGAGCAGCGCGTCGAGGTCGTGGAAGGCGCGCACGCCGAAGCGCTCCGCCACCGCGTCGGCCTTCGACGGGTTGCGGCCCCACACGCCGGTCAGCTCTGCCTCACCGTGGGTGGCGAGGGCCGTGCCGTGCACCTCCTGCGCCCAGTGGCCGGTGCCGAGCAGTCCGAACCGCAGTGCCATCAGCCGCTCCTTCCGCATCAGTCGAGGCCGAGGCGGTGGGCGACGGCGGCGGCCTCGACCCGGGTGTGGACGCCCAGCTTGGCGAGGATGTTGGAGACGTGGACGCTGGCGGTCTTGGGGCTGATGAACAGCTCGGCGGCGATCTGCGAGTTGGAGCGGCCGGCGGCGACCAGGGCGAGGACCTCGGCCTCGCGCGGGGTGAGGCCGAGCTGCTCGGCTGGCGTCGGTGGCGGGGGAGCCGGGGCCGGGGCGTGCGGAGCGAGGTCGAGGCGGGCGCGCCGCGCCAGTGCCTGCACCTCGGCGTCGAGTGGGCCGGCGCCGAGGCGGCCGGTGACGTCCGTGGCCCGGCGCAGCACCGTGGCCGCCGCGTCGCGGTCCTGCGAGCCGGCCATGAGCGCCTCGGCCTGGCGGAAGCAGGCGTAGGCGACCCGGTAGGGCTGGCCGAGCCGTTCCCAGGCCGCGACCGCCGCCGCCCAGGTCGCCGGGTCGAACCTGCCCTCCTGCCTGCCCCGCTCGGCGAGCCCGGTGGCGTGCCAGGCGGCCACCTCCGGGACGCCGGCGGCCTGCGGGCCGGCGGCGGCCGCGGCGAGGTGCTCGAGCAGCGCGGCGGCGGTGCCGTCGTCGCCGGCCGGCTCGCCGCCGGGGCGCGCCCTGGCCAGCTCGGCGCGGTCGGCCTCGATGCGCACGCCGAGGGCGTACAGCGGCGCGGCGTAGCGGGGGTGCGCCTCGACCAGCGGCACGGCCTCGGCCACCAGCTCCCTGGCCTGCACCAGGTCACCACGCCACAGCGCCAGCTCCGCGAGGCCGGTGAACAGCGGGCCGGCCTTCTGTGGTTGGGAGATCGTCGGAGGGAGCAGGTGCCGGACGGCCCGCAGCCGCGCCTCGGCGGCGTCGAGCTCGCCACTGCCCACCTCGAGGGTGGCCCGGGCCAGCATCAGGTTGACCGCCACCGGGTCGGCGGGACCGCTGTCGAGGGCCTCGCGGGACACCTGGTCGGCCTGGTCCCAGCGGCCGAGGGCGAACAGCGCCTCGGTGGCGTTGCAGGCGAGGTCCAGACCGGCGAAGCGGGTCAGGCCGAGGCGGCGGGCCTCCGGGATGCCGTCCAGGGCGGCAGCGGCCGCCTCCTCCTTGCGGCCGGTCGCCAGCAGCCCGTCGGAACGGTTGAGGATCGCCCGCAGCAGGACGACCACCTCGTCCACCTGGCTGGCGACGTGCACCGCCGCGTCGTACTCGGCGAGCCCGCCGTCGGGGTCGCCGAGCTCGACGAGGACGCTGCCGAGCGCGGTGCGGGCCGCGGCCTCCTCGGCACGGGCGCCGACCTGCGCGGCGACGGCGGCCCCCTCCTGCGCCAGCCCCCTCGCCTCCTCGAAGCGGGCCACCAGCACCAGGAGCTGCGCGAGCGAGCCGAGCACCCGCGCCCGCTCGGTCGACGGCTCGGGCCGAACCAGCCGTACGGCCTTCCGCTGCTCGCCCAGCGCGTCAGGGTCGCCGAGCCCGCGCAGGCAGCGCGCGAGCTGCTCGTGGAGCAGGCCGAGCCGCTGCGGCTGGCGTGCCTCGTCGACCAGCGGCAGGGCCTGGCGGACCAGCTCCGCGGCGCGGGCGTTCTCGCCCGCCGAGTAGGCGGCCTCCGCGCAGCGTGACAGCAACGACACCCGGTCCATGCCGGCGCGCTCCTCGGCGTCGGGGACCCGGTCCCACAGCGCCAGCGCGCGCTCCAGCTGCAGCTGCGCCTCGGCGAAGGCGTACATCCGCTCGGCGGCGCTGGCGGCAGCGACGCTCGCTCCCAGCGCCCGTGGCTGGTCGCCGGCTGCCGACCAGTGGTGGGCGATGCGCGCCGCCCGGGTCGCCGGGGCGTCCCCGGCCTCGAGGCCGGCTTCCAGGGCAGTGGCCAGCGCGGTGTGCAGCCGCACCCGCTCGCCGGGGAGCAGCTCGCCGTAGACCGCCTCGGCGACCAGCGCGTGGCGGAACACGTAGCCGTCGCCATCCGGTTCGGGCGTCAGCACCTGCTGGTCGACCGCCTCGCGCAGGCCGTCGAGCAGGACCGCCTCGTCCACGCCGGCGACGGCGTCGAGCAGTGGCTGGGTGGCGCCAGGGCCGGCGGCGGCGGCCACGCGCAGCAGCTCCTGGGCGCCGCGGCCGAGCCGCACCACCCGGGTGAGGAGCACCTCCTGCAGGCTCGGCGGCAGCGCGGCCGTGCTAGCTGGCTGCAGCGCGCCGGCCCCGCCGCCGTCGCCGGCGAGCACCAGCTCCTCGGTGAAGAACGGGTTGCCCTCGGAGCGGGCGTAGACCACCTCGACGAGATCCTGGGACGGCTCGGCGCCGAGCAGGCCGGCGAGCTGCTCGGCCAGCTCGCCGCGGGTGAAGCGGCGCAGCTCCAGCCGCTCCACCCGGCGGTTGCGGGCGAGCTCGGCGAGCAGGCGGCGCAGCGGGTGCAGGCGGTGCAGCTCGTCGCTGCGGAAGGTGAGCGCCAGCAGCACCGGCACGGACCGGAGGTAGGTGGCGAGGTAGGCGACCAGGTCCCTGGTGGAGCGGTCCGCCCAGTGCAGGTCCTCCATGACCAGCAGCAGCGGCGCGCTGCCGGCCAGCCGGTCGACCATGGCGAGCAGCAGCTCGAACAGCCGCCCCTGGCTGGCCCAGTTGTCGATAGTGGTGGTGGTGGTGGTGGGCACCTCGCCGCTCCAGGCGAGGTCGGGAAGCAGGCGGGCCAGGTCGGCGCGGGCGGGCCCGGCGATCCTCTCCAGCTCGACCGGGTCCAGCTCGCCGGCCAGGCCGCGCAGCGCCTCGATCACCGGCGCGAACGGCACGCCCTCCTCGCCGAGCGGCACGCAGCCGCCGCGCAGCACCCGCGCACCCTGCTCGGCAGCGGTGGCCACCAGCTCGTCGGCGAGCCGGGTCTTGCCGACCCCTGCCTCCCCGCCGACCAGCGCCACCAGCGGCTCGCCGCCGCTCGCGCGCGCCAGCAGCCCGCGCAGCAGCGCCAGCTCCTCGGCGCGGCCGACGAAGTGCCCGGTGGCGACCTGGTTCGACATGGCGCCAGTATGCCTGGGGTCTAGGGAGGTGGGCCGGAGCCACACCCCGGCTGGACTTCAGGAGCGACGAAGGGGCCGAGGCACTAGGGTTAGGGAGGTGGGCCGGAGCCGCGCGCTGGCTGGACGGAGGAGCGA
>DASUZB010000307.1:0-5185 GCA_036377075.1 Actinomycetes bacterium
GATCTGGCGGTCGAAGCGGCCGGGGCGCAGCAGCGCCGGGTCGAGGATGTCGGGCCGGTTGGTGGCGGCGATCAGGATCACGCCCGACTTGACGTCGAAGCCGTCCATCTCGACCAGGAGCTGGTTGAGGGTCTGCTCGCGCTCGTCGTGGCCGCCACCGAGCCCGGCGCCGCGCTGCCGGCCGACGGCGTCGATCTCGTCGACGAACACGATCGCCGGGGCGTTCGCCTTGGCCTGCTCGAACAGGTCGCGCACGCGGCTGGCGCCGACGCCGACGAACATCTCCACGAAGTCCGACCCGGAGATGGAGAAGAACGGCACCCCCGCCTCGCCGGCGACCGCGCGGGCCAGCAGCGTCTTGCCCGTGCCCGGCGGGCCGAACAGCAGCACGCCCTTGGGGATCTTGGCGCCCATCGCCTGGAACTTGGCCGGGTTCTCCAGGAACTCCTTGATCTCCTGCAGCTCCTCGACCGCCTCGTCCACCCCGGCCACGTCGTTGAAGGTGATCTTCGGTTGGTCCTTGGTGACCAGCCGCGCCTTCGACTTGCCGAAGCTCATCACCCGGTTGCCGCCGCCCTGCATCTGCTGCATCAGGAAGAAGAACAGCAGCAGGATCAGGGCGAAGGGCAGGAGCTGGATGAGGATGTTGACCAGCACCGACTGGCCGTGGGGGTCGATCTTGACGGGGACGCCCTTCTTCTGCAGCAGGTCGAACAGGTCCTTGCCCTGCTGTTCGGCGTAGGAGGCCTCGAACTTCTTGCCGTCCTTGAAGGTGCCCTTGATCTTCTGGTCCTGGTCCCTGAGGGTCGCCTCGGCCACGTCTCCCTGGTCGACCTTGGTCACGACGTCGCTGAGCTTGACCGTCTCGACCTGCGGCGGGGCGGCGACCAGCCGGAAGAACAGGAACACGACCACGAGGATCAGCAAGAGGTACGCGATCGGGCCGCGGAACATGCGGTTCAGATTCGGCATCGTCGGTGCTCCGAGCGTTAGTCTTTGGCGAGAGGCGCGACCCGTTCGCCACCTCTCAAGGCCATACTGGCACGACCTTCGAGATTTTGGAGCCTGTCTCGAACGTGCCACGCCCGAGCCAGGCGCAGCGACGAGCTGGGTAGATCAGCAATCGTAGCATCGCCGCCACTGGCCACACAATCAGCAGGGACGGGCGTTTGCGCAGGTCAGCGCAGAGATCTTGGCAGCAGGGCAGGCTCAGCGGCCGCGGTAGACCTCGGGCTTCAGTGTGGCGATGAACGGCAGGTTGCGGTAGCGCTCGGCGTAGTCCAGGCCGTAGCCGACCACGAACACGCTGGGGATGTCGAAGCCCACGTACTTGACCTCGATGTCGGCCTTGAGCTGCTCCGGCTTGTACAGCAGGGCGCAGACCTCGAGCGTCGCCGGGCGCCGGCTGCGCAGGTTCTTGAGCAGATAGTTGAGCGTCAGGCCGGAGTCGATGATGTCCTCGACCAGCAGCACGTCGCGCCCCTGGATCTCCCGGTCGAGGTCCTTGAGGATGCGGACCACGCCGGAGGTCTGCGTGGCCGAGCCGTACGAGGAGACCGCCATGAAGTCGAACTCGTGCGGCACGGTCAGCGCCCGGGCCAGGTCGGCCATCAGGATGAAGGCGCCCTTGAGGACGCCGACGAGCAGCACCTCGCGACCCTGGTAGTCCTTCGAGATCTGGGCCGCGAGGTCCTGCACCTTGTCCTGGATCTGCTGCTCGCCGAGCAGCACCGACTCGATGTCTTCCTCGAACACGCCGTTCGGCCCCTCCAGCGTCGCCTCTAGCCCCTGGCGGCGCCGATCATACAAGCGGCGGCAAGCAGCGGCGGGTTCGCGCCGAGCTCCACCGGGCAGGAACGCCAAGCATCGGGGTTAGGGAGGTGGGCCGCAGCCGCGTGGTGCTCGCCTTCTCCCTCCTCGGCGCCGCCTCGGTCGGGTTGTTCCACCTGCCGGCCGCCGCCGCCGCGCTGCTGCTGGCCGGGTTCGCGTGGGGGGAGGCGCCGCGGACCGACGCGTGAGGGTCAGGCCGGCAGGAAGCGAAGGCGGGCGCCGTCGCGGCAGGCGCGCTCGCGGCCGGCCCAGGCCACCGGCCCGGGCCGCCGGCCAGCGGCGAGGTCGAGCACCGCGTCGGTGGCGGCCGCGGCGGGCAACGGGTGCCCGGCGCGCGACGCGGCCGCGCGGACGACCCGCCGGGCCAGTCCGAGCGGCAGGGCCGCGAGCGCCTCGCAGGCCAGCACGGCGCCGTCCGGCCCGGCGAGGTCGTCCAGCGTGCGGGTGGCCAGCTCCGCGGTCCAGGCGCGGTCGTCGCGGGCGAGCTCGGCGGCACGGGCCAGGGTGGCGGCGGAGCCCGGGCGCAGCTCCTCGAGCAGGGGCAGGACCCGGGCACGGACGGCGTTGCGCAGGAAGTGCTGGTCCTGGTTGGAAGGGTCCTCGCGCCAGCGGATCCCGAGGGCGGCGCAGCAGGCCCTGGTCTGGGCACGCTGCACCCTGAGTAGCGGGCGCAGCAGGCGACCCGAGTGGACCGCCATGCCGGCAAGCCCGTCCGGCCCGGCACCGCGGAGCAACTGCAGTAGCACCGTCTCGGCCTGGTCGTCCTCGGTGTGGCCGGTCGCCAGCCAGTCCCAGCCGTGCTCGTCGGCGGCGGCGAGCATGGCGGCGTAGCGCGCCGCCCTGGCGGCGCCCTCCGGGCCAGCGCCGCGGTGCCGCCCCAGCTCCTCGGGCGCCAGGCGGAGCAGCCGCACCGGCAGCCCCAGCCGCCCGGCTTCCTCGGCGACGAAGGCGGCGTCGGCCGCCGAGCCGGGCCGCAGCCCGTGGTCGACGGTGAGCACGCCGAGCCGCCACGCCCGCGGGCCGGCCAGGGTGTGCATGGCGTGCAGCAGCGCCACCGAGTCGGCCCCGCCCGAGACGGCGACGGCGACGCCGTCGCCTGGCCGCGGCGCGCCGGCCGTGGCCAGCGCCCGCGCGGCGAGGTCGGCGACCAGCCGGAGTGCGGCCGGCGCCCGCGCCACCTGGGGGCCTCCTACGCGACCCGGGCCAGGTAGCGGTCCGGGTCGCGCAGCTCGTCCCTGGTGGGCAGGGCCTCGGGGGCGCCGAACACGAGGTTCACCGCCGCCATGCCGCCGCGCCGGTGGAGGTGGCGCAGGAAGCGCTCCCCCGCCGAGTACTGGTCGAGCTTCTGCCGGAAGCCGAGCGCCTGCTGGAAGAAGCGGTCGGCGGGCGAGCCGGCGTCGCGCCGCTCGCGCAGCGCCCGGTGCATCGCCTCGTGGCCGGGCACCAGCCGGGCGCCGAGCTGCTGCATGACCCACTCGCCGTGGCCCTCGAGCACGCTCATGGTGGCCTGCATGCGGTCGACGATGCCGCGCTGCTCCGGGGTGAGCAGGAAGTCGAGCAGCTCGATGCGGTCGCCGGCGATGGCGCGGCGGGCGACGCCCTGGGCGCGCCTGGCCAGGCGCCGCAGCGCCTCATCGTCGACCTCGACCGAGCCCAGGTACTCGTCGAGCAGCCCGTGGATGTGGCCGGCGAGCCAGGGGACGCCGCGGAACTGGCGCCGGTGGGTGGTCTCGTGCAGGGCGATCCAGAGGCGGAAGTGGGCCGGGCGGAAGCCGTGGCGCCGCTCCGCCTGGACGATGTTGGGCACCACGTACCAGACGGTGCCCTCGACCGCCTCCGGGCCGGGGACCGGCAGGTCGTACTGGCCGAGCACGCGCTGGCTGATGTAGCCGAGCAGGGTGCCCGCCTGGGCGCCGGTGAGCGCCCTGGTGCCGCCGCGCAGCGCCGTCGCCACCGGGCCGGGGTCCTGCCAGGCGCGCCGCCTGGCGACCTTCGCGGCGACCGGCTGCAGCACGCGGCGCAGGGTGGCCAGGTTCGCCTCGATCCACTCGCCGCGGTCGAGCGGCTTCGCCGTCGGCGGCGGCAGCTCGCCGCCGAGGCCGGTGAACTCCGCCACCGCCTGGTCGGCGGTGGTCGAGATGTCGCCGAACTCGCGCCGCCACGCGGGCCGGACGAGCAGCTCGTCGCCGCCGGCCACGCGCCGGCCGACGCGCGCGGCGAGGTTCCAGTCGATGATGTCGGGGGTTCCGGTCGACGAGGCGGTCGAGACCACGGGCGAGCTCCAGCGACGAGACGAGTCCCGTCCCAGGCTACGCCAGGGTCAGCGGTTGCGGCTCTCGCGCCGGAAGCTCGGGGCGTAGCGGATGTAGCCGGCCAGGGCCGCCAGGAACAGCAGCGCGCCGAGCGCCAGCAGGCCGTAGCCGGCCCAGAAGACCGCCGGCTTGCCCGGCTTGGTCGGCGCACCCGCCTCCGGCGGGGGGATCACCTGCTGGGTGCCGCCTCCCCCGCCACCGGCGGCGGTGGTGGTGGGCGCGGACCCACTGGAGCCGACCTGGATGACGCCCTTCATGCCGAGGGAGACGTGCACCTGGCAGAAGTACGGGAAGGTGCCCGCCTTGGGGAACTTGACCGTGCAGCTGGCGCCGACCGTGCCCATCTTGTCCGTGCCGCAGCCCGAGGCGTCGAACTTGTTGTCCCCCGCCGGGTTGGAGCCGTCGCCGGAGACGACCGGGTGGGGCGGCCCGCTCGCCACCTTGAAGGTCACCGACTGGCCGGGCTTGATGGTGACGTCGGCCGGCTCCCACTTGAACTGGGCGGTGCCCTGGATCACGGGGTCCTTGGCCTGGGCGGCCGCCGGCGGGCTGGAGAGGGCCAGCAGGGCCACCCCGAGGGCGGCGACGAGCAGGGCGGCGAGGGCGAGGCGGGACGGGCGGCGGAGTGGGACGGGCATCGGGCTGCGTGCGCTCCTTCACACAAGGTCACACAAGGTCGACCGGGATCGCCCCCGGGGGTGGCCGCCGGGGCCGAGGCGCGGCCGATCGTAGCACCACCGCCCGGCCTGCCCCCGGCCTAACCCGATCGGACCAGCTAGTAAGGGCTATTAAGACTAGACCTGCGGCCTCCGAGTCAGGAACCGGCGGGTCCGAAAACTCGACCCCGCAGGCCAGTCGCCAGCCTTACCGCAGGTCCCGGCGAGGCGGGCAGGAGGGGTGCTCATCCGGTGCAGTCCGTGACCGTGGTCCGCGTGCCGCCGCCGCTCCGCCACCGCGGAGCAGGCAGGCGGCGGCCGCAGGGCCAGCCCGTGCCGGCGGCGGCGCCGGTACGCCAGGCCCCCAGGGCCGGGCGCACCTGGGCG
>DASUZB010000308.1:0-23875 GCA_036377075.1 Actinomycetes bacterium
CTGGATGACCTGGTCGTCATCGACCACCAGGATACGGGCATTGGCCATATCGGACATGGCGCCTGCACAGGATGGATGGTCGGCGACGCGGGGCTGCCGGAGCATAGCACAGCCCGCTCACCAGCAGATTCCGCCGCTCGCCGCTTCCAAGGTCGTCCCCAGATCGCGGCCCACCCCTGGGAGACGGCCTCGCCGTGGTGCACGATCCGGGCATGAGCGCGGGCGCCGACCAACCACCGTTCCCTCGTCGAGGCTGCGACTTTCCTGGCTGCACCAATGCCCATCGAGCGCGCGGCCTGTGCAGCAGCCACCTCGACCAGCTCGCCCGCGGCAAACCTCTCACTCCCCTTCTCGGCGCGCATGGTCGTAAGCACGAGAAGTGCACACTCGATTACTGCGACAGACCCCACCAGGCGAACGGGCTGTGCACGGGCCACAAGACGCAACGGCAACGTGGGCGACCGCTTCAGCCGTTGGGCTCGAAGGGCTGGTTTGCAGACCCAAAGGGATACATCTGGGTCAAGGCCCCGGACCACCCCAACGCGAAGAAGAATGGCTACGTCCAGGAGCACGTCAAGGTCATGTCCGAGGTGTTGGGGCGCCCACTGAGATCAGGCGAGACCGTGCACCACAAGAACCTAATTCGTGGCGACAACCGTCCCGAGAACCTGGAGCTTTGGACCTCACACCAGCCCAAGGGCGCGCGAGTCCAGGACATGGTCGAGTGGTGCAGGTGGTTCCTTGCGAAGTACGGCAAGGCGTTCCCCGAGTGAGTGGGCTGGACTGATAGGATGGCGCCGGCCCCCATAGCTCAGCGGATAGAGCTCTGGCCTCCGGAGCCAGGTGCGCAGGTTCGAGTCCTGCTGGGGGCACTACACGTTCCTATCGGATTCCTACCGCGCCAGCGGGCCTCCTTCGAGCGGGTCCGGTAGCAGGCGGCAGGAATCGGGGAGGTCCGATTCCTTGCGTGACCTTGGCCACGGTGGCCTGGCGGGGTCGGCCGGCGCGCAAACCGTTTCGGTGGCCTACTTGGGCCAGGGACTCGGCGGCGGGCTGCTCGGAATCTCGATCGAGGCACGGGTGTCAGCGTGCGACTGCCCACCGACCCCGCCGCCCACGACCACCGCGGCGACCCCGCCGAGCACGACCACCCCGGCGACGACGGCCGCCGCCAGCCTCGCCGGGGCATGCTTCCACTTGACGCTCACGAGGTACCGCTCCTTGGTCGATGGTGCCCGGCGGGCCTTCGCCGGTCCGGACCGGTTGCCCGGCGGCTTGGCGGCAGGGTGGCACCGCGGGCTGGCACGGCGCTGGCACGGCGCTGAAAGGTCAGCCCTGCCGGCGTGATGGGGCCACGCCAGCGTCCGAACCGCCGCTGACGAACGTCATCGTTCGACGCGTTGACGGCAGACACCAAAGACAAGGAATGGAGCGGAACGATGGGCAAGGTCACGACCGGCGCGACGCTGTCGCTCGACGGCTTCATCGCCGACGCCAACCACGGCGGCTTCGACTACCTGTTCAAGTGGTACGGGGCCGGCGACGTCGAGGTCGCCACGGGCGACCCGGACCTGACGGTCGAGGTCTCCGCCGCCAGCGCGGAGCACCTGCGGCGGCTGACCGAGCGCCTCGGCGCGCTGGTGGTCGGCCGGCGCCTCTACGACATGACCAACGCCTGGGGTGGCCGCCACCCGCTGGGCCTCACCACCGTGGTGGTCACCCACCAGCGGCCCGACGACCGGCCGCAGGACGACGAGAACTTCGTCTTCGTCACCACCGGCATCGAGGACGCGGTGGCCAAGGCGAGGGAGATCGCTGGTGACAAGGACGTCGGCGTCAACGGGGGCGAGATCGCCCGCCAGTGCTTCGACGTGGGGCTGCTGGACGAGGTGCACGTCGACCTCGTGCCGGTGTTCCTCGGCTCGGGCATCCCGCTGCTCGGCAGGATCAAGGACGCGCCGGTGGAGCTCGACGGGCCCATCTCGGTCACGGAGGGGAAGGGCGTCACGCACCTGGGCTACCGGGTGGTGCGGAAGTAGCCGTGCGGGGTCAGCTCGCGCCGCGTCGCACGCGGCCTCCAGCCCGGCCCGGTGGCGCCAGGGTAGGGTCAAGGTCAGATCGGCCCGGAGAAGGTGTCGCAGCGCTCGAGCTCGCCGGTCTGGTAACCGACGGTGAACCAGTGCTGGCGCTGTGCCGACGACCCGTGCGTCCACGACTCCGGGTTGACCCTGCCCTGGAACTCCTGCTGGATGCGGTCGTCACCGACCGCCGCGGCGGCGTCCAGGCCCTCGGCGACCTCCTGCGAGGTCACGCGCTTCACCAGCGGCCGGCCGCTGGGCCCTGGCGTGGTCGCCGCGTGCGCGGCCCACAGGCCGGCGTAGCAGTCCGCCTGCAGCTCCAGCCGAACCGAGCCGCTCTGGGGGCCTTGCCGGTCGTTGCCGACGCGCTCCATGGTCCCGGTGAGGTCCTGCACGTGGTGGCCGTACTCGTGGGCCAGCACGTAGGCCTGGGCGAAGGGGCCGCCCTTCGCGCCGAACTTGCTCTGCAGCTCCTGGTAGAAGCCCTGGTCGATGTAGACGTGGCGGTCCGTCGGGCAGTAGAACGGCCCAACTTCGGAGGTCGCGGTGCCGCAGCCGGTCTGGGTCGCCTGGGTGAACAGCCGGGTGGTGGCGGGCTGGTACTGGCTTCCGCGGTGGCTGAACTCGTCGGTCCAGAACTCCTGGACGCTGTTGACGATCGCGACGGTGCGGCAGTCCTGCTTGGTGTTGGCGTCCTGGCCGGTCTGGCACTCCTGCTGGATCCGGGTGTTGTCGCCCTGGACCTGGTCGATGCCGGGGAACGCGCTGTTGGAGTCCCCACCGAACGGGTTGACGCCGAGCAGCAACGCGATCAGCAGGCCGACCAGGCCGAGCCCGCCGCCGACGGCCACGCGGCCGCCGGGCAGGCGGCTGCCCCTGGTGTCCTCGACCTGGGAGGTGTCGAGCTTGCTGTCCGGGTCGAACATGGCGGTCCATCCGTATCCGGCCTGGTGCGGCCACCGCCGCGACGTGGCCTGTGTCGGGCCCGATCAGGCCCTTGGCCTTGGCCTGGGCCGGAAGGCGTCCTTGATCTTCTCGCCGGCCTGCTTCAGGTTCGCCTTGGTCTGGTCGGCGCGGCCCTCCGCCTCCAGCGAACGGTTGCCCGAGGCCCGGCCGGCGGCCTCCTTGGCCTGGCCCTTCAGCTCCTGCGCCTTGTTGCGGGTCTTGTTCCGAGCCCTGGCACGGCTGCGGTCGTCGAGCGCCATCTCGCCCTCCTTGGTCAGGACGTCCCCGTCCGGGCTTGCCTCATCGGCGCCCGACAAACCGCTTCAGCCGCTCAGCGTCGCCGCCCGCCGGAGCGGTGGCAGCAGGCAGGCGACCTTGGCCTGCCGTCACAGCAGCACCGTAGGATCTGTCCGTCCGGAGCCCTGCCAGCACCCGACGGTGCGCGGGGAGCCTTCGGATGGCGGTACGGGAGGCTGTCAGGCCGGCTGGCGAGGCTGACGGGTCCCCCACCTGGACCGTAGGATCGGATGCTGCGGCGTGCCGGGCCGGGCGTGCGGTGGCAGGGAGAGGTGCTGATGGATCCGAGCGACGACAACGCCGGCGTGGCCGCTGCCGACGTCCCACGGGCGGGGCGGCGCGAGTGGACCGGGCTGGCGGTGCTGGCCTTGGCCTGCCTGCTGTACGCCATGGACCTGACGGTGCTGCACCTGGCGGTGCCGTCGCTGAGCGAGCAGCTGCGGCCAAGCAGCGCCGAGCTGCTGTGGATCACCGACATCTACGGGTTCATGGTCGCCGGGTTCCTGGTCACCATGGGCACGCTGGGCGACCGCATCGGCCGCCGCCGGCTGCTGCTGACCGGCGCCGCCGCCTTCGGGGTGCTCTCGGTGCTCGCCGCGACGTCGCGCAGCCCGGAGATGCTGATCGCCAGCCGCGCGCTGCTGGGGATCGCCGGGGCGACCCTGGCGCCGTCGACGCTGTCGCTGATCTTCAGCATGTTCGCCGATCCCAGGCAGCGGCAGACCGCCATCGGGATCTGGATCACCAGCTTCTCGGCCGGTGGCGCGATCGGCCCGGTGCTCGGCGGCGTGCTGCTCGAGAACTTCTGGTGGGGCTCGGTGTTCCTGCTGGCGGTGCCGGTGATGGCGCTGCTGCTGGTGCTCGGGCCGCGCCTGCTGCCGGAGTACCGCGACCCGGGCGCCGGCCGGCTGGACCTGGTCAGCGCGGCGGGGTCGCTGGTGGCGGTGCTGGCGGCGGTGTTCGGGTTGAAGCTGATCGCCCAGGACGGGGTGAGCTGGCTTGCGGTCCTGGCGGTCCTGGTCGGCCTCACGGTCGGTGTGCTGTTCGCGCGCCGCCAGCTGCGCCTGCCCGATCCGATGATCGACCTTCGGCTGTTCCGCATCCGGGCGTTCAACGCGTCGCTGGCGACCAACCTGCTCGGCATCTTCATCGTGGTCGGCTACTTCCTGTTCGTCGCCCAGTACCTGCAACTGGTGCTGGGGCTGTCGCCGTTGCGGGCGGGCCTGTGGTCGCTGCCGTCGGCGGCCGGGTTCATCATCGGGTCGAACCTGGCTCCCCGGATCCTGCGCCGGGTCCGCCCGGCGCCGGTGATCGGCGCCGGCCTGGCCATGGCCGCCGTCGGCCTGGCCGTGCTGACCCAGGTCGGTGGATCCCCCGACGCCGACCTGGCGATCCTGGCGAGCGCCTCGCTGGTCGTCTCGCTGGGGTTGGCGCCGGTGTTCACCGCCACGACCGACCTGATCGTCAGCTCGGCCCCGCTCGAACGGGCGGGGGCGGCCTCGGGGATCTCGGAGACCGGCGCCGAGCTCGGCGGCGCGCGCGGCATCGCCATCCTCGGCAGCATCGGCGTCGCCGTCTACCGCGGCCAGCTGGCCGACACGTTGCCCGCGGCCATCCCGGCCCAGGCCGCCACGGTCGCGCGCGACACCCTTGGCGGTGCCGTGGCCGTCGCCGCGCAGCTCCCCGAGGGGGTCGGCTCGGCGCTGCTCGCCGCGGCCCGCCAGGCGTTCACCCAGGGGCTGCAGCTGACCGCCGGGCTCAGCGCCGCCGTCGCGGTCGGCATCGCCGTCCTGGCCACGGTCCTGCTCCGGGCGGTGCCGGCAAGCTCCCAAGCTGAGCCGGGCGCGCAGCCAGCCACCGCCACCCAGCCCGCCGAGGCCGTCCAGCCCGACGCGGTCGCCCAGCCCGACGAGCCCGCCCAGCCCGCCGCGTCCGTCCAGCTCATCCGGGTGGGCTCGGGCTGCATCGCGTGCCCAGGCGAGCGCACCCTCACCGACGTCCCAGGCGCCTAGCGGCCGACCCGCCGATCCCCCCTACCCCTTGGGGGGGGCGCCCGTGGGCAGCAGCGCCTGGAAGCGGGTGTCGCCAGGGGTCGTGGTGACACGCAGGTCGCCGCCGTGGCGTTGCACCACGATCCGCCAGGAGATGTCGAGGCCGAGGCCGGTGCCCTTGCCGACCGGCTTGGTGGTGTAGAACGGCTCGAAGATGTGGGCGCGGACCGGGTCGGGGATGCCCGGCCCGGTATCGCCGATCTCGACCACCAACCGGTCGCCGTCGAGGCGGGTGCGCACCGTGAGGATGCCGCGGCCGTCCATGGCGTCGACGGCGTTGTCGATCAGGTTGGTCCAGACCTGGTTCAGCTCGCCCGCGTAGGCGCAGATCTCGGGCAGGGACCGGTCGTAGTCGCGCACCACCTCGATGCCCGTGCCGAGCTTGTGGTTGAGCATCGTCAGCGTCGACTCGAGCCCGTCGTGCACGTCGAGGTATTGCAGCGGGCTGCGGTCCATCTGGGTGTACTGCTTGGCCGCGCCGATCAGCGTGGAGATGCGCCTGGCCGCCTCGCCGAGCTCGTCGAGCAGGCTCTCGGCCTCGCAGGTGACGGCCAGGACGCCGACGGCATGCGGGAGCAGCTTGGCGGGGACGCCCGCGGCGACCTGCTCGAGCCGTCCGGCGTCCACGCCGGCGGCGACGAGCAGCGGGGTGAGCTCCCAGCCGCCGGCGACGCCGTGCTCCTCCAGCCAGCTCCCCAGCTCGTCCTCACGGTCGGACGCCTGCAACGGGGTCAGGGGCGCCAGCTCGGCACGGCCGTCGACCGCCTGGCGGACGAGGTCGAGCAGCGTGGCGAGCTGGCCGGCCTCGAGCTCACCGTGGGTGAGCGCGGCCAGCTCCTTCCACAGGTCCGCCAGGCGCTCACGGAGGGCGGCCGTGGTGCGGACGGTGGCGGTCGCCGGGTTGTTCAGCTCATGGGTGAGGCCGGCGGTGACCATGCCGAGGGCGACCAGCCGCTCGCGCGTGCTCACCGCCTGCTGCGCGGCCCCTCCCTGGACGGCGAAGCCCTGCAGCATGTGCCTGGCCATCGGGAACCACTCCCGCAGCGCCCAGCCGAAGTCGGCGGCGGGCAGCTCCCAGAAGCGGCAGCCGGTCACGGCACGGAGGGTGCCGTCGTACGAGCGCGGGGGCTCGTCCAGGAAGGCAAAGAACGCGCCGGCGTAGGTGCCGCGGTAGTCGGTCCGATTCACCTCGATCTCGGTGCCGCCCGCCCGCAACGACAGCGACAGCGTGCCGTCCAGCAGCACGAACAGGAGGGCCGCGGGCTCACCCGCCGTGTACACGGCCGTGCCGGCCGGGTAGCTCCTGACCTCGCCACGCTCGACGAGCCATGCGAGCTGTTCGTCGCTCAGCTTCTCGAACAGGAACAGCTCCCGGAGCGCGTCGGCGCCGAGCCGCTCGGTCACTGCGCCTCCAGGTACCGGTGGACGAGCTGGATCGCCATGGCCCCCTCACCCACCGCGGAGGCGACCCGCTTCACCGAGTTGGCGCGGACGTCGCCGGCCACGAAGATCCCTGGCACGCTGCCCTCCAGGTAGTAGGGATCCCGGTCCAGCGGCCAGCCCGTCGGCCGCTTCCCGCCGACCAGCAGGTCCGGCCCGGTCAGCAGGAACCCGGTAGGGTCACGCCGGATCACGCCGTCGAGCCATTCGGTGCACGGCGCCGCGCCGATGAACACGAACAGGAACCCTGCCGGCACCTCCTCCACCGTGCCGGCGCGGGTGTCGCACAGGCTGAGCCGCTCGAGGTGCTCCTCGCCCGCCGCCCCGACCACCTGGTTGTGGGGTCGCACCTCGATGTTGGGCGCGTCGCGGATCTGGCGGATCAGGTAGTACGACATGGACCGCTCCAGGCCGTCCGCCCGCACCAGCAAGGTGACCCGCCGCGCGTGCCTGGACAGGAACACCGCCGCCTGGCCGGCGGAGTTGGCGCCCCCGACCACGAAGACGTCCTCGCCGGCGCAGGAGGGCGCCTCGGTCGCGGCCAGCCCGTAGAACACCCCCCGGCCGGTGAGCCGGTCGATGCCGGGCGCGTCGAGCTTGTGGTAGGCGACGCCGGTGGCGAGCACCACCGTGTGGGCGGCGACCTCGTTGCCATCGGCGAAGCGGACCACGCGGGACGACCCGCGGACCTCGAGGCTGGCAACGCTTCGGGCGGTGAGGACCTCCGCGCCGAACTTGTGGGCCTGGCGGCGCGCCCGGTCGGTGAGCTGCGCGCCACTGACGCCGTCGGGAAAGCCGAGGTAGTTCTCGATCCGTGAGCTCTGGCCTGCCTGCCCGCCGGTGGCCTGCCGTTCGAGCAAGACCGTGCGCAGCCCCTCCGACGCGGCGTACACGGCCGCGCCGAGCCCGGCCGGTCCCCCGCCGACGATCACCGTGTCGTAGAAGTCGGTGGCGGGCGTGGTCGACAGGCCCACCTGCGCGGCCAGCTCCTCGATGCTCGGATCCACCAGGCAGTCGCCGGCGGGCGTCACCACCAGCGGGATGCCGGTGGCGTCGAGGCCGGCAGCCTCGAGCAGTCTCTGGCCCTCCGGCTGCTCGACGGTGAACCAGCGGTACGGCACCGAGTTCCGCACCAGGAAGTCCCGCACCTCGAACGAGCGCACCGACCAGCGGTGCCCGACCACCTGGGTCTCGGTGACCGGCTTGTCCCCGGCCTCGAGCCACAGCTCGATCAGCGCGTCCACGACCGGGTAGAGCTTCTCCTCGGGCGGGTCCCACGGCTTCAGCAGGTAGTGGTCGAGGTCCACCACGTTGATCGCCTGGATCGCGGCCTCGGTGTCGGCGTAGGCGGTCAGCAGCGCCCGCCGCGCACGCGGGAACAGGTCCATGGCCTGCTCGAGGAACTCCAGGCCGCTCATCTCCGGCATGCGGTAGTCGGCCAGCAGGACCGCCACCGGGTCGCCGCGAAGCTTGATCTCCCGCAACGCCTCCAGCGCCTGCGGCCCCGACTCGGCCCGCACCACCCGATAGTCCTGCCCATAGCGGCGCCGCAGGTCCCGCGCGACCGCGCGCGACACCCCCGGGTCGTCGTCGACCGTGAGCAGAACCGCCTTGCTCGTCTCCATAGCGCCCCCGATGGTAGGGGATGGGGGCAACACCGCAGGATCGTCGGAGCTTGCCGCTATCATGACGCCCGCATCGTCGAGGACGTGGTGGAGGCACATGACGCTGCTGGGGCACGACCGCTTCTGCGACGAGGTCATCACCCAGACCGACCTGCTCAGGGACGTCCTGAAGGGCGCCGACCTGTCGGTGATCGTGCCGACCTGCCCCGACTGGACACTCGCCCAGCTCGTCCGGCACGTCGGTGGCAACCTCCGCGCGGCCGAGATGGCCGTGCGGACCGGGACGGCGGTCGTCGAACCGAACAAGCAGGTCCCGGAGTGGGGCGGCCCGCCCGGGGACGACCCCGCGGCCCTGGACGCCTGGCTGGCCGAGGGGGCCTCGAGGTACGCCGCCACCCTGCGCCAGGCCGGCCCCGCCGCCGAGGCGCAGATCTGGGTGTTCCGGCGGAGCACCGCCTTCTGGACCCGCCGGGCGGCCAACGACCTGGTGGTTCACCGGGCCGACGCGGCCGGCACGGTGGGCGCCGACTACACCGTCGCTCCCGAGCTGGCCGCCGATGCCATCGACGAGTTGCTGGAGCTGATCAGCGACCCGGAGGTCGCCGCCTCCTCGCCGAGCCTCGCGGAGCTGCGCGGCCCTGGCAAGAGCATCCACCTCCACGCGACCGACGCCGTGGACGGGTCGGCGGCCGAGTGGCTCATCGAGCTCGGGACGGACGGCTTCACCTGGCGCCATGGCCACGAGAAGGCCACCGTCGCGCTCCGCGGCCCACTCGCCGACGTGCTGCTGGTCTTCTACCGGCGGCTACCCGCCGACAGCGAGCAGGTGGAGGTGCTCGGCGAGGCCGCGCTGCTGGACTTCTGGCTGCAGCGCGTCTCCCTGCAGTGACCGCGCCTACCCGTTGGCGGTCCGCTCGTCCAGGTGGGCCTGCAGCCTGGCTGCGATGCCGCGGACGGCCTGCTCGAGGTCGGTGACCCGACCGAGGCCGGGCTCGCCGCCGAGCCGCACGCAGGCATCGGCCATCGTCGCCAGGCGCTGGATCATGACCTTCCAGGCGGCGCGCCGGTAGGGCAGCAGGAACTGGGACGGGTGGACCATGAAGAACGCCGGTCCGGCCAGCTCCCAGGGGTGGTCGGGACCCAGCGGCAGCGTGGTCAGCATCGACCCCAGTGGCCGGAGCACTCCCGCCATCAGCTCGATCGCGCTGTCCGCCAGCGTCGCCACCTCCTCGTCGGTCTCGTCGTCGCGGACGAACAACCGGCACAGCGCCTGGAGCAGGGTCTGGTGGGCGGCGTCGAACAGGTCCGCCACCTGCGCGGTGAGCGGGTCGCTGATGACGGTGGCCTGGGGCTGGTCGGGCGGACGACGGACGTAGGCCGGCCGCGCCGGCCAGGCCGGCGAGAAGGTCGGGTCAGCCTGGGCCGCCGCCAGGTACTCGTCGAGGATGGTGGAGAGGCGGCCGAAGTGGGCCTCCCGCCAGTCGCCGTCCGCGCCCTCGCCCTGCTCGACGATCGTGGCGATCGCCGCCTTGGCCGAGGCCAGGTCGGTGACCGCCCGCAGCTCCGGCCAGCCGAGCACCTTGCTGGTCGCCTGCGCGTCGGGCGGCCCGATGAACACGTCCGCTACGCCGTAGCGCTCCACCAGTCGGGTAAAGCCGTAGTCGATGCTGCGGTACAGGTGCCCAACGGTCGAGTACTCCTGCGGCGCCGCCATCAGCGTGCTGGGGGTCGCGGTCAGCGGTCGGCACTCGCACACCGCCGCGTAGGCCTCGGTGTCCGCCACGTCGACGTTGTCGGGGCGCTCCAGGTACAGGAAGTGGCGCAGCGCCGCCTCGCCGAACGGCACCAGCGCGATCTGAACGTCTGGTGGGTACCACTGGCAGTGGATCGGAAAGTTCGGCCGGTGGAAGTGCGGGGGCGCACCGACCGCGATCAGCATGTTGGTGGCCAGCGTCAGGTGCAGCATCTCCTGCACCGCGATCTCGGAGAGGGTCCGGCCCCAGCGGGTGACCTGATCGAGCTGCTCGCCGCTGAGCCCGTCCTGGGGATCGCGCTTGAGGGAGTAGAGGGCGAACAGGTACTCGCACAGGATGCCCTGCTCCAGCTCGGAAGCCTGCGTGAGCAGGTAGACGAGCTGCTCGCGGCTGTCCACGGGCAGCAGCGGCCGGGTGGTGGTGGTCGTCGCACCGGGATACAGGGGGACGATCCGGGTCGCGGGCGCTGCCGTCGGGTTCTGTCCCTCAGCCGGAATTGGCACGGGCAACCTCCTTCACGCGTCCATGCATTCTGCCCGAACGTCAGCGACGCAGCTTCTCTGACAGCCTCGGCGCACCGTCGTGCGACGATGGGCTGACGAACTCCTGCGGCGGCCGAGGACCAGTCGGCCACGCACATGAGCCTGCTACGCAGCTTCCGTCACGCGTTCCGAGGTCGTGGCCGGATCCCTTCGTCAGCCGCCGCCTGGCCCGGCGGCTGTCCCTGCTCGCCTATTGCTGAGCGGACGAAGCGTGATCACCGTTCCGGAGCCGTTCGAGGCCGTCCAGCATCAGGTCCAGGGCGAACTCGAACTCGAACTGGTCGTCGCAACCTTGGCCGACGACGGAGGCGTCGTCGTGGGTGATCGCCGTGACGATCTCGGTGATGGAGGGATACCTTCCGGCGAACTCCCGCAGCATCGCGGCCGCCGCCTCCGGGCTGACGTCGGCCGTGTCGTCGAACAACTCCTGGGTGAACCCCAGCAGGCGGCTGCCCATGGCGTGCATCGCGTGGTGGGTCAGGTCGATGGAGAAGCCCCCGGCGCGGAAGATCCCGATCATCGAGTCCATGTAGGCGAGCACCGCGGGGGTCGCGCTGGTCCGTGACTCGATGACCTGGGACGCCCACGGGTGGCGCAGCAGCGCGTCGCGGGCGGAGAGCACCCGCTGACGGATGGCCGTCTTCCAGTCGGTCCCGCCGGCGGGAGGGTCGATCTCGCCCACGACGACGTCGACCATGCCGTCGAGCAGCTCGTCCTTGTTGGCCACGTGCTTGTACAGCGCCATCGGCACGACGCCGAGCTCCTGGGCGATCTTGCG
Organism: Actinomycetes bacterium; assembly: GCA_036377075.1. Lineage (GTDB taxonomy): Bacteria > Actinomycetota > CALGFH01 > CALGFH01 > CALGFH01 > DASUZB01. The sequence continues at coordinate 11,511 of DASUZB010000308.1, forward strand.
CATGCTGAGGGCGTCGACGCCGCCTTCGTCGGCCACGGCGACGGCGGCGCGCAGGACCCGCTCCTTGCTCAGGGGCACGCGCGGCTGGGCGGTCGCGTCGACCTGCGTGGCCATCTGCTCCATCCCCTCCCAGCGCGAGGCAGGCCCTGAACCTCGTCCTTCCCTTGACAAGGAACTCATCGAGGCAGGGAAGGTCCGGCCGGTGATCGACAGGACCTATCCGCTGAGCGACGTCCCAGAGGCCATCCGGTACCTGGAAGAGGGTCACGCCCGAGGAAAGGTCGTCGTCCGGGTGTTGACCAATGGGTCGGAAATGCCCTATTTGAGTTTTCCGCGTCAGGGTGACACTTCAAGGTCAAGGCCGGTGTGGGCCAGGAAGCCGACCACCAAGCTCTCGCTGCCACAGACCCGCTCGATGCCCTGCTGCGCCTGGTCGGCCACCTCCACGACGGTGTCGCCGGCGAAGTTGGCCAGCTCCACCGCCTTCAGGTTGGCCCACAGGCCCTCCACCGGGTTCAGCTCCGGCGCGTACGGCGGCAGCCGCTCGACCGTAAGCCACGCCCGTTGGCCCTCCACCCAGGCCGACATGGCCTTGCTCCAGTGCGCGCCCAGCCCGTCCCACACCAGCACCACCCGTTGCCCGTGGTAGAACGCCTTCAGTTGCTCCAACACCACGATCAGCGACTGCGTGTTGTAGCTGTCTTGCTGCACGTGGAAGCACAGCCTGGCGCCGACGCCGTCAGCTCGGTATCCGAGCGCGCCCGCCATGGAGGCGCGCTTCCAGCCGAACCGGTGCCGCAGGATGGGCGTCTTGCCCTTCGGCGCCCAGGTCCTGCGGGTCACCGGGAGGAGCGAGATGCCCGATTCGTCGAAGAAGACGATCCAGGCCGGTTCTGCGCGCGCCCCTTTTTGGTTCTCGGCCACTCGTAGGCCACCCAGCGGGCGATCGCCTCCTCGTCGCGCTCCTTGGCGCGCCGCTCGGGCCGCTGCACGCTCCAACCCAGCCGCTGGTGCAGCAGCCGCCACACCGACGTCGTGGCCAGGCGCACCCCGGTGTGGCGCTTGACGACCTCGGCGACGCGGTCCAAGGTCCACAGGTCGTTGGCGAACCCGGCGGCCAGCGCCCCACCCAGCAGCACCTGCTCGACCTCGGCGAGCTGGGCGTCGGTGACCTTCGGCGGGCGACCGCTGCGGCCGCGGCTGCGCAGCGCCTCGGCGCCGCCTTGCCGCCAGCGGTCGTACCAGCGCTTGGCGCTTTGCCGGGAGACGCCCAGCTGCTGGGCGACCTCGGCCTGGGAGCGGCCCTGGGCGAACAGCACGCCCGCCTGCAGCCGCCGCTGCTCTTGCGTCAGGCGCTGCGGCTGGGCGGTGGAGGGGGTGCGGCGGTTGGTGGGCATGCCCGGGATGCTTCCACGCCAAGCCCGCCACCGTCACCCTGACGCGGAAAACTCAATAAGCACCAGATTCCGAATCTGGTGCTCCATCTCGCTCCGGAGGGATTCCTGGGCCTGACCCGCTTTGACGGACACCCCGATCAGGGGCGTTGCCCCGGGGAGGATGTCCGGCGCTGTTGCAGCTGGGCGATCCACGGCGTGCTGAAGCCGCGGCTATGGTCCGCTCCAGATCGCCATGACCAGCTCGCCGAACGCGACGGCCAGCCGCCGGCCTGCGGGCGCCTCGACCGCCAGCTCATAGTGGCCTCGGCGGACGTTCTGGACGAAGGCATGCCCGGCGATCACAACCCTCGCGCTACGGTCCTGCTTGAGCTCGCGCATCGGCCGGAGCCGCGCCTTGAGCCGGCCGTGGTCGGCCTCGATCCCGTTGTTGGCGTACCGCTCGGTCCGATGCCACGCCGTCGGCACCACCTCCTCCAGTGCCAGCGGGTAGGCCGGCGCCCGGTCGGTCACCACCTCACTCGGTGTGACCTTGGTGGTGCCGATGGCCCGCCCGAAGAACCGACGGGCCGCCGTGGCGTTCCGCCGCGGCGAGGCGTACACGTCGATGATCTGCCCGAACTGGTCGATGGCGCGGTAGACGTAGCGCCAATGGCCGGCAACCCTCACGTAAGTTTCGTCGACCTGCCAGCGGTCGCCAACCGCGTGCCGGCAGGGTCGGGCGGCCTCGGCCAGCAGCGGCGTGAAGCGCTGGACCCAGCGGTAGACGGTAGTGTGGTCGACGTCGACGCCGCGTTCGGCGAGCAGTTCCTCGACGTCGCGGTACGAGAGGCTGAAGCGGAGGTACCAGCGGACCGCCAGGACGATCACGTCGGGCGGGAAGCAGAAGCCGGCGAACGCAGATCGCGAGACAGGAGCAGGACGCGGACGGCGGGTTCTCATAGCGACAGTCTGCCGGCTCCGGGCTCGGCCACCGCAGACGCAACAGTGCCGCCGGGCGGTCCTCCCGGCGGGACCGGCCCGGGCGCCGGCTCGCAGAGCAACCCAAGGGGCTCGTTCACCCCTTGGCTACCGAACGTACCGATCCCTGTAACGATGACCGGCCGCGCGACGCTGTACCGGCTGTGCACATGAGGCGCCCTGCCCCTGCGCCCTTGCGATGAGCGGAGACACCCCTTTGTCCAATGCTGACCGCGGCAACCTCTCCCGCGCGTCGACAGAAGCGCTCGTCGAGCTGCAGGTCGACGGCCGCCAACGACCCCGCCTCACGACCGCGGCCCTGCGGCCGCTGCTGGCCAGCAAGTTCGCGATCGTCGGGGCGAGCGGGCTGGTGGTCAACCAGACGCTGCTGTGGGCGGCGGTGGCCGTCGGGGGCGTCAACTACGTGGTCGGCGCGGTCCTCGCCACCCAGGGCTCGACGACCTGGAACTTCCTGCTGCTCGACCGGCTGGTCTTCCCCGGGCGCACGGGTGGCTCGCGGCCCGTGCGCTACCTCGCCTTCAGCGGCGTGAACAACCTCACCCTGCTGCTGCGCGTCCCGCTGCTGGCGTTGCTGGTGTCCGTGCTGCACGTGCACTACCTGGCGTCCAACGCGATCACCCTGGTGATGCTGTTCGCCACCCGGTTCGCGGTGAGCGACCGCCTCATCTGGAAGGCGCCCACGGCCGCGGGGACGCAGCCGGCCCCGGCGGGGCCGGTCCCCGCCCGCGCCCCGGAACCCCGGACGCCGGCGCACCGCTACGACGTCGCCGGCATCGTCGCCATCGAGTCGGAGGTGGTCCTTCGGGAGCTCGCCGCCTTCGCCACGCCAGCCCTGGGGCGGCCGGCCGACATCAGCATCCGGGTCGGCGGCGTCGGCAACGGCCTGCGCCGGCGGCCGCTGGTCACCCACGGGCCCACCTTCGTCGCCTACGAGGAGCACCTGGGACGGACCGCTGCGAACTTCCGGCTCGACTTCGGCGACCGGATCGACGTGACCGTCGGGCCGCTCCTGGCGCGCTCCCCCCACGTCGTCTACACCAACGTGGTCGAGGCGCTGCTGCGGTTCGTGCTGGTCTCGCGGGACCACATCCTGCTGCACTCGGCGACCATCCAGCTCGACGACCGCGGGGTGATGCTCACCGCGCGCACCGACACCGGCAAGACCGGCACGATCCTGCGGCTGCTGCGCGACCACGAGGGCGCCTTCCTCTCCGACGACATGACCATCGTGGCGCCCGGCGGGCTGGCGCTCAGCTACCCGAAACCGCTCACCATCAGCTCCCACACCCTGGCCGCGGTCGACCTCCACGTGCTGTCAACGGCTGAGCAGCTCAAGCTCGCCGTCCAGAGCCGCGTGCACTCCAGGAGCGGCCGCTCGATCGGCAGCCGGCTCGGCCGGCTGAACCTGCCGATCATGGCGCTGAACGCCGTCGCCCAGTCGCTCATCCCGCCGCCGAAGTACATGGTCGAGCGGCTGCTGCCATGCCGGTTCGCGCGGTCCACCACCGTCAGCCACCTGTTCGTGATCGAGCGTGGCCCTGCCGCGCTCGAGCAACTCGACCGCGAGCAGGCGGTCGAGATCATGATCGCGAACACCGACGACGCCTACGGCTTCCCGCCCTTCCGCTACTTCGCCCCCGCCATCAGCATCGACGGCCACGACTACCAGGCCCTCCGCGAGCGGGAGCGGACGCTGCTGGCGCGCTTCCTCCGCGACGTGCGGGTGCGGCGCCTGGCCTGCGACGACTTCTCCTGGGCGAGCGCGATCCCCCGGCTGGTCGGTGACGACGACGAGGGGCTAGCTCCCCAATGGTCGACCTGACCACCCGCGCCTGCGTCATCACGGTTCCGGAGCAGGCGCCAGGCCCCGCCGTGGCGGCGCCCGCGCGGCTCCCCGCCCGCGTGGTGGTCCCGGCGGGCATGGCCATCGCCGGGGTCGGAGCCTTCCTGCGCCTGTGGCAGCTTGGCGCGCTCGGCTTCAACAGCGACGAGGCGGTGTACGCGGGGCAGGCGGCCTCGATCGCCGGCGACCCGACCCTCAAGGCGATCTTTCCGGTCTTCCGCGCCCACCCGCTGCTGTACCAGTTCCTGCTCGCGTTGCTCTTCCGCCACGGCAGCCACGACCTGGTCGCGCGCCTGCTGGCGGTGGCGTTCGGGCTGGCCACCGTCTACCTCGTCTACCGCCTCGGGCGGCTGCTGTACGGCCAGGCCGTGGGCCTGCTCGCGGCGGCGCTGCTCGCCCTGTGCCCCTACCACGTGGTGGTCACCAGGCAGGTGCTGCTGGACGGCCCGCTGACCTTCTTCGCCACCCTCACGCTGTACCTGCTGGCGACGTTCGTGGTGACCGGGCTGCCGGCCTGGCTGTACGCGGCCGGGGCCGGGCTCGGGCTCACCTTCCTGGCCAAGGAGACCGGCCTGGTGTTCGCGCCGGCGACCTACACCTTCCTGGCGCTGGTCCCGGGCCTGCGGGTGCGGCGGCGCGAGGTCGCCGGCTGGGCGGTCTGCGCCGCGCTGGTGGTCGCGCCGTTCCCGCTCTCGCTGCTGCTCGGCGGCGGCGGCCGCACCGCCCAGGGCTTCCTGGTCTGGCAGCTGTTCCGGCAGCCGAACCACGACTGGAACTTCTACCTCGTCCAGGTGAGCCTGGCCCTCGGGCCGCTGCTGCTGCTCGCCGCGCTGCTGGCGTTGGCGGCGAGCGTCGGCGCCTGGTCCTGGCGGGAGACCCTGCTGGCGTGCTGGGCCGCGATCCCGCTGCTGTTCTTCCAGGTCTGGCCGGTCAAGGGGTTCCAGTACGAGCTGCCGGTCGCGGTCGTGGTCGCGGTGCTGGCGGCCAGGCTGCTGGTGGGGGCGTGGCCCGCCCGGGCGCCGCGGCGGGCCGGCGCGGCCGGCTCCGTGGCGCGCGGGCTCGCGGTCGTGGTGCTGCTGGCCAGCCTCGGGGTCGCCAGCTGGGCGCGGGTCTCGTCGGCGGGCTCGACCAGCTTCCTGGCCGGGTCGGGCGGGGTTCCCGGCGGCAGGGAGGCGGGCCGCTGGCTCCAGGCGAACACGCCGCCGGGCAGCAGGCTGCTCACCATCGGCCCCTCGATGAGCAACATCCTGGCCTTCTACGGCCACCGCCGCGGCTACGGGCTGTCGGTCAGCCCGAACCCGCTGCGCCGTAACCCCGCCTACGAGCCGGTGCAGAACCCGGACCTGCTGATCCGCAGCGGCGAGGTGCAGTACCTCGTCTGGGACTCGTTCACCGCGGCCAGGACCCCGTTCTTCACCGACCACCTGCTCCGCTACGTGCGGCGCTACCACGGCCGGGCGGTGCACACCGAGACCGTCGCGGTCCGCCAGGGAGGCGTGACCGTCGCCAAGCCGGTCATCGTCATCTACCGGGTGCGGCCATGAGGCCGGCGACCTTCCGGGCGCTCGTCGGCCTCGCCGCCGCCGCCACCCTGCTCGCCCAGGCGGCCGGGCCGGGCGGGGCCGACGCGGCGTCCGGGCCGGCCCCACGCACGCCGATCCGGCACTTCATCATGCTGATGCAGGAGAACCACTCCTTCGACAACTACTTCGGCACCTACCCGGGTGCCGACGGCATCCCCGCCGGCACCTGCATGCCGCTCCACCCGGCCAAGCCGGCCATGGGCTGCGTCAAGCCCCACCACCTCGGCCAGGGGCCGCGCCCGGACCACTCCCACGACCACAAGACCGCGCTGCGCCAGCTCCACGGCGGCAAGCTGGACGGCTTCGTCTGGGCGCTGCGGCTGCGCCAACAGGACGGCAGCGTCGCGATGGGCTACTACGACCGCCGCGACCTGCCGTTCCACTGGGCCGTCGCCGACCAGTACGTGCTGTTCGACCGCTTCTTCAGCTCCAGCCTGCAGGGCGGCGCCTTCAACCACATGTTCTGGGTCGCCGGCCGGCCGACGCCCGGCGACGCCCCCACCATCTTCGACCGGCTCCAGGCACGGGGCATCTCCTGGAAGTTCTACGTCGCCGGCCACGACCCGGGCCTCAACGCGCGGACCCCGCCCGCCAAGCGCGACGCCCGCTGGGTCCGGGTGACCGACGACGTCCCGATCCTCAGGATGGCCCGGTTCGCCGACGACCCGGGGCTCGCCTCCCACGTCGTCGACCTCAGCGAGTACTACAGGGACCTGCAGGAGGGCACCCTGCCGGCGGTGTCGTTCATGGTCGACTACGGGGCCAGCGAGCATCCCGCCGGCAACCTCGAGCTCGGCCAGCGGCTGGTGCGTTCCCTGCTCAACACCCTGATGGCCAGCCCGGCCTGGAAGGACTCCGCGTTCCTGTACGCCTACGACGACTGGGGCGGCTGGTACGACCACGTGGCTCCCCCCAAGGCCGACGCCTTCGGCTACGGGTTCCGCGTCCCGGCGCTGCTGGTCAGCCCGTACGCCCGCAGGGGCTACGTCGACCACACCCGGCTCGACCAGACCGCCGGCATCAAGTTCATCGAGCAGAACTACGGCCTCGAGCCGCTCGCCGCCCGCGACGCCGCGGCCAGCACCTTCACGGGCGCGTTCGACTTCTCGCGCCCGCCGCGCAGCCCGTCGCTGATCTTCGAAGGCTCGACCGTCGGCGGCGGGGCCCTGGTCAGGCGGCCGCCCAGCGGGCTGCTGTACGGCTTCTACGCGGCCGCGTTCGCGGTCGCCCTGCTGGTGTTCGCGGCGGCGCTGGGCACCTCGCGCCGCCGGGCACGCGCCACCCCCCGGCCGGGCCGCGGGGGGGTCGGGTGAGCGCCTGGATGCGGGCGGCGGCGGCGCTGTGCGCCGGGCCGCTCGCGGGCGGCCTGGCCGCCCCGGCCGACGCCGCCCAGCCCCGCCGGCTCCAGCCCCACACCCTCCTCATCCAGGTCGTCCCGGCGATGGCCGGGGTGGCGTTCACGCTCGACGGGCGGCGCTTCGTCTCCGACGCCGGGGGGCTGGCGTCGACCACGGTGCTGGGAGCCGGCACCCGCCGCCTGAGCGTCCGCGTCCCGGCGGCCAGGCCGGGCATGCGCTACGCCTTCGAGCGCTGGTCGGGCGGCGGCAGCGACGAGTTCGGCGCCACCCGCGACGTGGCCCTCGGCGGCCGCGTGACCAGGCTGGTCGCCGGCTTCGGCACGGCCTGCCTGGTCGGCTGGCGCTTCACCGACGACCAGGGCGAGCCGATCCCGAACCGGACGGTGCAGGGCGTGATGCTCAAGGACGACGCCGGAGGCCTCTACCGGCTCGCCGCGGAGGGGTCCCAGTGGCTGCCGGCCAGGCGCGTGGTGCGGGAGAACTCCGGCAAGGTCAGCGCCCGCCAGCTCGACTACACCGTCGAGAGCGTCACGGTCGAGGGCGCCAACGCGGTGTTCCGGTCGCAGCAGCGCTTCCGGCCGACGCCCAACGCGACCCAGACCATCCGCCTGCGGTTCCACCAGATGCTGGTCAGCGTCCACGACGCCGCGTTCGGCTTCCCGGTCGGCTCGGCGGTGCAGGTGCGCTCTCCCGATGGTCGCGTTCGCCGGCTGGAGCTGGACGGGCGCGCCACCGCCCGCAGCGGGCGCCTGGCCCGCGGCGACTACCAGCTCAAGGCGCTGGGACCAGGCGTCGGCTGGTGGACGCCGGTGCGCCTGAGCCGGAGCCAGGAGGTCCGCCTGGTACTGGTGAGCTGGCTGGACCTGGCGGCGGTGACCTTCGTGCTCGTCCTGGTCCTGGTCGGCCTGCCGTTGGTCGGCCGACTGCTGGGACGCCGGAGCCGTGCGCTGGCCACGGGGGCGGGTCCGTGAGCCGGATCGCGGGCGCCTGCCTGGCCGCATCGACCGCGGCGCTGCTGCTGCTCCCCGCGCCCGCCGCCGCCGCGCCGGCCGCGCCCGTGCCGCTGCTCGCCTACTACTACATCTGGTACGACACGACCTCCTGGAACCGGGCCAAGGACGACTTTCCCGAGCTCGGCCGCTACTCCAGCGACGACCCGACGGTGATGGCGCGCCACCTCGAGCTGGCCAGGCAGGCGGGGATCGACGGGCTCATCGTGAGCTGGAAGAGCACGCCGGTGCTCAACCGGCGCCTCGAGCAGCTCAGCCGCATCGCGTCCGCGAAAGGGCTCAAGCTCGCGCTGATCTACGAGGGGCTCGACTTCCACCGCAACCCCCTGCCGGTCGACCGGGTCCTGCGCGACCTCACCGAGGCCGCCGGGCGCTACACCCGCGCGCCGGCCTTCGCCCTGTTCGACCGGCCCCTGGTCGTCTGGTCCGGGACCTGGCGCTACTCCTCCGCCCAGGTCGCCCAGGTGGTGCGGCCGCTGCGCCAGCGGCTGCTGATCCTCGCCTCCGAACGGAACCTGGAGGGGGTGCGGCGCCTGACCGGCCTGGTCGACGGGAACGCCTACTACTGGTCCTCGGTCGATCCGCGGCGCACGCCCGGGTACCGGAGCAAGCTGGTGGCGATGGGGCGGGCGGTGCATGCCCGGGGAGGGCTGTGGATCGCCCCGGCCGCGCCCGGCTTCGACGCGCGCAAGCTGGGCGGCGAGCGCGTGGTGGCGCGGCGCGACGGCGCCACGCTCGGTGAGGAGCTGGCCGCGGCGAGCGCGTCGTCGCCCGACGCGATCGGGCTGATCAGCTGGAACGAGTTCAGCGAGAGCTCGCACCTCGAGCCGAGCACCAGGTACGGCCGCCGCTACCTCGACGTCCTGGCGTCGCTCCAGCCCGCCCCCGGCACCGCCCCCGGCAACGACTTCGCCTCGGACGACCCGGGCGACCGGGATGCCGGCCCCGGCAGGTTCGTCCTGCTGGGCATGCTGCTCCTCGGGATCGCGGGCCTCGTCGCCCTCGTCCGGCGAGCGGCCAACCGAGGAAGTGAGGCAGCGTGAACCTGCGCCGTGGCACTCCGCTTCTCGTCGCACTCCTGGCCCTGACCCCCCTGTCCACGGCCAGCCCGGCGCTCGCCTACAGCGGGCAGCTGCTGCGCTACCCCTACCTGACCGACGCGGTCGGCGGCTACGCCACCCTGAACTGGGCGACCGACCGGTCCTCGGCCACCGGCTACGCCACCTTCGGCAAGGTCGGCAGCGAGAGCTGCACCGCCCACCGGGTCGGGGCGAGCAAGACCGGCGTCACCGTCGGCACGACCCTCGAGTACCAGTGGAAGGCCAAGCTCAGCGGGTTGGCCTCCGACACCAGCTACTGCTACCGGACCTTCCAGGGCGACCCCGCGGTGGACCTGCTCGGCGCCGACCCGGCCCCGGCGTTCTGGACCCAGGCGGCGCCCGGCTCCACCGCAGCCTATTCGTTCGCGGTGCTCGGCGACTGGGGCCAGGTCGATGCCGCGGGCGCCAACCCCGACCAGGCCAACCTCATGCGCCAGATCGCCGCCAGCGGGGCGCGGTTCGCGATCGGGACGGGCGACACCGCCTACCCGAGCGGCAGCCAGACCAACTACGGCGACCTGGTCCAGCGCGGCCAGAACGTGAGCACGGTCTTCGCCCCCGGCTTCTACAAGGACCTCGGCGCCCGCATGCCGATGTTCAACGCGCTCGGCAACCACGGCCTGAACGCCACCTTCCTGATGCTCTGGCCCCAGGCGCAGGCGGCCGCCACCTCCGCGGGGCGCTACCAGATGGACACCTACTGCTGCACCAACCAGACCGCCTCGCACAGCTACCCGTCGGCCTGGTACGCCTTCGACGCCGGCCCGGCCCGCTACTACGTCCTGGACGCCGCCTGGTCCAACGCCAACGTCGGCACCGCCGACCTCTACAAGAACGACTACGACAACCACTGGACGCCGTCCAGCCCCGAGTACCAGTGGCTCGCTGCCGACCTGGCCGCCCACCCATCGGCGGTCAAGTTCGCGGTGATGCACTTCCCGATGCACTCCGACAACGCCACCGAACCCTCCGACCCCTACCTGCACGGCCCCGGCAGCGTCGCGGCGCTGCTCAGCCAGTACGGCGTCGACATCGTCTTCAACGGCCACGCCCACGTCTACGAGCGCAACCTGCGCCAGCCCGGCGAGAGCTTCGTCTCCTACGTGACCGGGGGGGGCGGCGCCAAGCTCGAGCCAATCGGCGCGAAGGGCTGCAGCGCCTTCGACGCCTACGCGATCGGCTGGTCCTACTCCAAGCACCAGGGCAGCGCGTGCGGTGCCGCCCCGCTGCCCGATGCGACCTCCCGGGTGTTCCACTTCCTCCTGGTCACGGTCGCGGGTACCCACGTCACGGTGGCGCCCACCGACGAGCTCGGGCGGACCTTCGATGTTCGAACATACGATTTCTGAGCTCGGCGGCAGGCTGGCGAAGTACCGGCGCGTCGTACTCGTGGTCGCCCTCGCGGTCAGCGTGCCGCTCGCGGCGCTGTTCGCCGTGCGGTCGGTGGTGCGGATCGCCCCGCCGACGCGGGCGTTCTCCTTCGCGGCGCTGAGCGACTGGTACACCAGCGCCGAGGAGCCGGCCCGCACGTTCAACGGCCGCTGGCTCAAGACGAGCCGGTCGCGCCGCCACCACGAGCAGGCCTACCTCCGCTTCCGCCTCGACGGCCTGACCGGGACCGTCACCAGGGCGACGCTGCGGGTCTACGCGGCCTCGGCCAACCGGGGCGGCTTCCTGGTCGCCGCGGTCCCGTCGAGCGCCTGGACCGGGCACGCCACCCCCTACCGGAACGCGCTCCCCCTCGGCCCGGTGGTGGGCAACTCCGGCCCGATCAACCGTCCGGGCTGGGTCGCGGCCGACCTGGACCTGTCGCCGGTCCACGGCGAGCCGGTGCTGGTCGCGCTGGTGGCGGCCTCGACCGCGTCGGCGCGCTACGCCAGCGGCGAGACCGGACAGACCGGTCCCCGCCTGGTGATCGAGACGACCGACGGCCGGGCGGCCGCGCCCCGGCCGGCTCCCGCCGCGGCCCCTGGCGGGGCCGTCCGGGTGGTCGCCGCCGGCGACGTCGCCTGCGACCAGACCAGGCCGGCGGACCCGGAGGAGGGCCCGACCGTCGGGCCGAGCTGCGGCCAGCGGGCCACGGCCGACCTGGCGCTGTCGCTGCACCCCGACGCCGTGCTCCCGCTCGGCGACCTGGCGTACCCGAACGGGACGCTCGCCGCGTACCGGCGGTCCTACCAGCCGGCCTGGGGGCGGCTCGACCGGATCAGCCACCCCGTCCCCGGCAACCACGAGTACATCACCTCGGCCGAGTCGGTCGACGCGGCCGGCTACCACGCCTACTTCCGTTCCAGCGCGGGCGGCGCGCTGCAGGGGTGGTACAGCTTCGACCTCGGACGCTGGCACCTGATCGCGCTGAACGGCGAGTGCCGCGCCGTCGGGGGCTGCGGGCCGGGCTCGCCGCAGGAGCGCTGGCTACGCGCCGACCTCGCCGCCCACGGCGAGGCCGCCTGCGTCCTCGCCTACTGGCACCAGCCACGGTTCAGCTCGGGGCGGCACGGCGGCGACAAGGCGTACGGCGCCTTCTGGGAGGACCTGTACCGCGCCGGCGCCGAGGTCGTGCTCAACGGCCACGACCACGACTACGAGCGCTTCGCCCCGCAGGCCCCCGACGGCCGCGCCGACCCCGACCATGGCATCCGGGAGTTCGTGGTCGGCACCGGCGGGGTGGGCCTGCGGCAGTTTCGCGCGCTCCAGCCCAACAGCGAGACGCGCCACAACTCGGGCTTCGGCGTGCTCCTGCTCGAGCTGCACCCCAACGGCTACGCCTGGCGCTTCGTCGCCACGGCCGGCGGGTCGTTCGGCGACAGCGGGTCGGGGACCTGCCACTGACCAGGGCGCCAGCAACGCTCCGGGCGCAGACATCGTAGAGTTGCCCTGTGGCCAGCGACCGGAGGGGTGCATGAGCGAGCCGACCTACCGCTGGGTCTGCACCTACTGCGACGCGTTCGGCGACGCCGAGAGCTCGGAGATGGCGCGGCTCGCGGTCGACGTTCACGTCTCCTTCGCCCATGCCCACGCGCTCGAGCCCGACGGCGGGGGCGGCCAGGACGACGGCCCGGACGGTTCCCGGACCGGCGGGCCCGCCTGACGCCG
>DASUZB010000309.1:0-9439 GCA_036377075.1 Actinomycetes bacterium
GCTCAAGCCGGACCTCGGCATCGACCTCGGCATTGACCTGGTCGAACTCGGCCGGCCGGCGGAGGTGCTCGACGGCGCCCTGCCGTCGCGGTGGCTGGACGCGGCCAAGGCGTTCGTGGCCGGCGATCCGCGGCACGCCGCCGAGATCTACGCCCAGATCGGCTCGCGGCCGGACGAGGCGTACGCGCACCTCGAGGCCGCGCGCCGGCTGTCGACCGACGGGCACGCCGACGAGGCGCGAGCCGAGGCCGAGGCCGCGCTCAGCTTCTACCGCGAGGTTGAGGCGACCGCCTACTTGGAGGAGAGCGAGCGGCTCTGCTTCGCGATCGCCTAACCTAGCGAGGACCAAGGCACAAGCGCCCCGCCGGGCTGGGGCGCTTGTTGCCGGGCATCCAGGTAAGGCCGGTTCTAACCCCAACCCCACTTGTCGGCACCGGCGAATGCGGGCGCGGCGGCGAGGAGCGTGCCGGCGGCGAGCGTGGCGGCGACGAGGACGCGGCGGCGCCAGTGCTTTGGCCTGGCGTGGCGGGGCCGATACATGCGCACCTCCTGGTGCCTGGCTGCCTGGCGGGACGCCGGCGACAGCCACGGACAGAACGTAACGATAGAGAGTTATCTCCCCTATCTATCTTCTCTCTAGTGCGGCGTAATCGCACCTTAAGATCTCTTCATGGTCTTCGAGTGGAGGATCTGAGGCTCGTAGGAAGGGAGCTTGAGGGATGAGGTTGAAAGGAGTGAGGAAGAGAGAGTTCGCTCTCGCCCTTCAATTCATCCTGGGGTACGCTTGACTTCATGCGGCCAGGCAAGCCCCGTGAGCGGATTCTCGACACAGCCACGGCGCTCTTCGACGAGGAGGGCATCTCAGCCGTCGGCGTGAACCGCATCATCGAAGAGGCGGACGTCGCGCCGATGACCCTCTACCGCCAGTTCGGAAGCAAGGACGCGCTGGTCGCGGCAACCATTGAGCAGTGGAGCTCGCAGTGGCTGCACATGCTCAGCGACCGGCTCGAGCGCTACGGCGACCACGCCGAGGCGAAGTACGCGGCGCTCTGGGACGCACTTGAGTCGTGGTTCGCCTCGGACGACTTCCGCGGCTCGTTCGTGCTCAACGCGGCTGCCGAGCTGCGCAGCGAGCCGCACCACCCGGCCCATTCGGTGATCGCGGCTCACCGGCGGGCGGTGCGCCAGCTGCTCGAGGACCTCGCCAAGGCGGCCGGCTCTCATGATCCGGCCGGGCTGGCCGAGCAGCTCCAGGTGTTGATGGACGGCGCCATCGAGATCGCCGCCCTCGACGGGCAGCTGGCCGCGGCACGAACGTCACGGACGCTCGCGCTCGCCGCGCTCGGAACGGGAGCCTAGACCGTCCCCGGAGGCTACGCCGCGCCCTTCGCGAGGATGAGGCGGGTAAGCCTTCGGCCGGTGCGGGCGACGAATGGCTGACGGTCCACGACCGCGCCGGCGATCGCACCCTCGACGAGTACCTGGAGCTGAGTCGCCAGGCCGACCGGGTTCGCCGCTCCGGCGGCCTCGGCCAATCCGACGAGCAACCGCCGCAGCTCGTCGCGGTGTGCGGCGATCACCTCGTGCACCGGGTGATCCGGCTCGCCGCGCAACTCCGCGCCGCCACTGGCCAGCAAGGAGGTGGCGAAGTCGTCGCTGGTGAACCAGTCCTCCAGGGCGTCCCAGAGTCCGAGCAGCCGTGACCGAGGGGTGTCGCCGCGGCGCATCAGCTCGGCATTGAGCCAGCGCAGCCAGCGCTCGCTCGACTGCCTGAGCCCCGTCTCGGCGTTGTCGTCGGTCATGCACGCTGCGTTGGTCATCTGGACCGCCTTGCCGCCACCTGGCGACGCATCAAGGAGCTGGCCGACCTTCCGAACTTGCCGCCCCTCGAGCATCGCTGCTACGAGGAATCTTATCTCGGAGCCTCCGCCCAAAGATCATGAAGAACTTTTAATGTACCGAGCAGGGTCAGACTCGTCGGTCTTCGCGCTTCCGCCAGAAGGTGTACACAGCCAGGCTTCCTGGTGACAGGCGGAGGTTGCGCCGCCATTCGAGCAAGCCCGCATCATCGTTTTACGTGCATAAACGTTCATAATTAGCAACTTGCACTTAGAGATATCGATCTCTATCATCTGGATCCGTGCGCGTCCTCCCGGACGGTTCCGCGCGGTGGCGAGCTACCGAAGCCACGTCGAAGCGAGCTGTGGCACAACGAAAACGTAGACTTGTGAGAGAACGTTCTCTATCATCTGCGTACCGTCCACGGCTGATCTCGGGTACCCCCAGGACAGCCAGGCCCGGGAGGTGCGCATGTATCGGCCCCGTCACGCCAGGTCCAAGCACTGGCGCCGCCGCGTCTTCGTCGCCACCACGCTCGCTGTCGGCACGCTCCTCGCTGCCGCGCCCGCGTTCGCCGGCGCCGACAAGTGGCATTGGTAGCCGAGTCACAGGAACGGTACGGCCGGCCGCACACCAGGCGCGCGCCGTTCCCGTGTCCCAGGCTCCACTCGAGGACCGGGTTCCACCCTTGACCAAGCGCCCCCGCTCGAGGGGGCGCTTGGCATTGGGTGACCTCACCTCCGCCCCGGGCTACGCTTAGCACGCCGGTTCGAAAGGTCCGGTTCGGCCCGTCGGGACCGCGGGGAGGAGGAGCGCGGCGTGGGCGACCTCGCTGGAGGTGGCGGCGCCTCGGGTGCCGGCACGGAGCGGAAGCTCGTCACCGTGCTCGCGGTCGACCTCGACGAGCCGGTCGAGGGCTTCGAGGAGCGCGACCCCGAGGACGTCCGCGCCATGCTCGCCGGGCACATGGACCGGGTGAGGGCCGAGGTGGAGGGCTTCGGCGGCTCGGTCGAGCACGCGGACGGCGGCCGCGCCCTGGCCGTGTTCGGCGTGCCGCGCACCCGCGAGGACGACGCCGAGCGGGCCGTGCGGGCCGCACTGGCCATCCGCGACGCGCTCGCGGGCGCCAGGCCGGCCGTTCACGTGCACCTCGCGGTCGCCGGCGGCGAGGCGGTCGTCCGCCTCGACCCGGACGCCGCGGGGCAGCGGGTCAGCGGCGCCCCGATCGGGCTGTGCACGCGGCTGCTCGAGGTCGTCCCGGCCGGCGGCGTCCTGGTCGCCGAGTCCAGCGCGCGGGTCACCGAGGCCGCCATCGCCTACGGGCCTCCCGACCCGGCCGCGCTGCCCGATGGCCGGCCGGTCACGGTCCGCCCCGCCCTCGACCCGCGGCCGCCGGGGCTCGACCTGCCCGCCCGCCACGCCACCCCGCTGGTCGGCCGTGCCGGCGAGCTGGACGCCCTGCTCCGCCAGCTCGCTCGGGTCCGCGCGACCCGCGCGCCGAAGCTGCTGGTGCTGGTCGGCCCGCCCGGGATCGGCAAGAGCCGCCTGGCCGGCGAGCTGGCCCGGGTCGCGGCCGAGGAGCAGCCGGACACCGCCGCCCTGCGGGGCGGGCGCTCGCTGCCCTACGGCGACGGCGTCACCTTCTCGGCGCTGGCCGAGATCGTCCGCGCCGAGGCCGGCATCCGCGAGGGCGACCCGCCCAGCCGCGTCCTGGCCAAGCTGACCGCGGCGGCCGGCCGCGCCGTGCCCGAGCCCGACGTCGCCCTGTGGGTGGCGGGGCACCTGCGCCGCCTGGTCGGCGACGGCATCAGCGAGCCCGGCGGGGCCGACCGCGCCGAGGCGTTCGCGGCCTGGCGGCGCTTCCTCGACGGCCTCGCCGTCGACCGGCCCCTGGTCCTGCTCGTCGAGGACCTGCACTGGGCCGACGACGCCCTGCTCGACTTCCTCGAGGCGCTCGCCGCGCCCCGCGCCAGCCCCGCCACCCTGCTGGTGCTCGCCACCGCCCGGCCGGAGCTGCTGGCACGCCGGCCCGGCTGGGCCGACTCCCGGCTGGCAGCCGGCGCGGCGGGGGGCTCGGGCGCTGCAGCCATGCCTCCCGGCGGCGGCGTCGCCGTGGTGCGGGTCGGGCCGCTGTCCGACGGGGACACCACCCGGCTGCTCCAGCTGCTGCTGGAACGGCATGAGCTGCCCGCGGGGGTCGCCGGCCGGGTGGCCGGCAGGGTCGGCGGCAACCCGCTGTTCGTCGAGGAGTACGTGCGCATGCTCCACGACCGCCGGCTGCCGCCGGGTCCGGGACAGGCCGAGCGCCGCGGCACCGGCGAGCGGGCGCCGGACCTGGCGTCGGCCGCGCCGGAGAGCATGCCGGTGAGCGTGCACGCGATCATCGCGGCGCGCCTCGACGCCCTGCCCGCCGACGAGAAGGCGGTCCTGCAGGACGCCGCCGTGCTCGGCCAGGTCGGCTGGGTCGGCGCCCTCAGCGAGATCGGCGGGTACCACCGTCGCGCCCTGGAGGCGTGCCTCGCGCGGCTCGAGGACAAGGCGTTCGTGTACCGCGCGGGAAGGTCCCGGGTCGCCGGTGAGGGCGAGTACGCCTTCCACCACATCCTGGTGCGCGACGTCGCCTACGGCCAGATTCCCCGCGCCCGGCGGGCCGACCAGCACCGCCGCGCGGCCGCCTGGGTGGAGCAGCTCGCCCCCGGCCAGGCCGAGGACCGGGTCGAGCTGCTGGTCTACCACTACCAGGCGGCCCTCACCCTGGCGCGGGCGACCGGCCAGGAGACCGGCGAGCTGGCCGGGCGCACCAGGGCGGCCCTGCGCCAGGCCGGTGACCGGGCCGCCGCCCTCGGGGTGGACGCGACCGCCGCCCGCTACTACGCGCAGGCGCTGGAGCTCTGCCCACCGGACGACGAGGAGCGGCCGGACCTCGAGCTGCTGCTCGGCCGGGCGCGCTGCCTGGCCGAGGGGGGCGGCGGGGAGCTGCTCGCCGCGGCGCGGGACGCCCTGCTGGCGAGGGGCGACCCGGTGCGGGCCGCCGAGGCGGAGATGCACCTGGCCGAGCTCGCCTTCCTGCACGGGCAGGGCGACCTGCGGGCCGCCCACCTGGCCAGGGCGCAGGCGCTGGTGGCCGAGGCGCCGCCGTCGCGCTCCAAGGCGGCGGTGCTGAAGGGCTGCATGCTGCACCTGGCGATCGCCAGCCGCCAGGGCGAGGCGCTGGCCGTCGCCCGCGACGTGCTGGCGATGGCGCGGCAGCTCGGCCTGCGCGACCTGGAGGGCGACGCGCTCGGCACGATCGGGCTCGCCAGGGTGGAACGCGGCGAGCGCGCCGGCCTCGCCGACATGGAGCGCGCCATCGCCATCCTCAAGCAGCAGAGCTCTCCCGGCGTGATGGTGTGGCACCTCAACCTCGCCTACGCCAGCGCGGCCCTCGGCGACCTGCGGGCCTTCTCGGCGGCGCTGGCCGCCGGCGGGGAGGCGGCCGAGCGCTTCCGGTCCAGCCGCCGGCAGCGCTCGGTGGCGCTGCAGCGGGTCGCGGAGCACTACTGGCGCGGGCGCTGGGACGAGGCGGTGCGGGTGGTGGACGAGCTGGTCTCCTCCTCGCGCGGTGGCGAGCGCCACTACCTGGAGTGGGAGTGCCGCACCTGGCGCGGGCGCATCCGCCTCGCGCGCGGCCAGCTCGCCTCGGCGCTGGAGGACGCCGCCGCAGCGCTCGACCTGGCCAGGGAGGCGGCCGACCCGCAGTCGTGCAACCCGACGCTGGCCTTCCGTGCCCGCGCCCTGCTCGCCGCCGGCGACGCCGCCGGGGCCGCCGCCCTGGCCGACGAGCTGCTCGCCGGGGTGCGGGGCAGCCTGCTCGGCCCCGACCTCGGCGTGGACCTCGCGATGGTCCTCGCCGAGCTCGGCCATCCGCCCGAAGCGCTCGACACGCTGGAGGTCCCGCCCTCGCCGTGGCTGCAGGCCGCCCGCGCCTTCCTCGCCGGGGACGCCGGCCGGGCGGCCACGCTGTACGCGGCCGTCGGCGCCCGGCCCGACGAGGCCGACGCGCGCCTGGTGGCCGCGCGGGTCCTGCTCGCCACCGGGCGGGCCACCGAGGCCGAGGCCGAGCTGCGCGCGGCCGTCGCGTTCTGGAGCGAGGTCGGCGCGAGCGGCCGGCTGCAGGAGGCCGACGCGTTGCGCGCGGCCGCCAGCGGTCGCCCCTGAGCGGCCCGCGGTCGCCCCACCGTGCCGCGCGGCGTTACCCGTGCGTTGGTGGCCTTCCTAGAGTGCAGGCATGAGCACGGCACCCAGGGACCTGGCGAGTGGGCGGGACTTCCCGGCCCCCTCGCGCGACCCGGTGGTGGTGGTCGAGTCGACCATCGCCGTCCTGGCGATCGTGCTGGCGATGACGCTGGTGGTGGCTTCCATCCCCGACAAGCCACCGGCCAGCACGGCCGCCCGCCGCGACCCCCCGGCCGCCGCCAGCGACGCCGCACCGGCCGCCACCACCGACCCCGTGCCGCCGGTACCCGTCGCCAGCGCGGCGGGGAGCTGGTCCGACAACCTCGGCTTCGAGGCCGGCATGGCCGGCTGGCTGACCACCGGCGGGGCGCGCGTCGAGCGGGTCAGCGCGGGCCGGGAAGGAACCTGGGCGGCGAGCATCGAGCGGGGCAGCTCGGCGTCACCCGGGATCACCCTGCCCCGGGCCTGGCGCTGCGGCCCGGGCGGCCGCTCGTACGTCGCCAGCGTCTGGCTGCGGGCGAGCGCTCCGCGCACCGCGGTGACCTTCAGCCTCTTCGAACTGGCCGGGGGCAGGCGCTACCTGGCCGACCGCGTCGCCACGGTCCTCGCCGGCACCGGCTGGCAGCGCCTGGAACGCACCCACCTGGTGCGCCGGCCCGGCTCCTGGCTCGGCGTCGAGGTCGTCGCGCGCGGCCTGCCGCCCTCGGCCAGCCTGCTGGTCGACGGCCTCGACGTCCACGCCAGGTAGGGATCCTGGACGTCCCGCCGGCCCGTCGTGACCGAATCGAGGCCGTTCGGGCGTCGCTCGGTTGCGCCACCGCGCCGCGCACGTGACCGGGCGGGCGCATGCTCGAGAGTAGTTCGCACCGAGTACGACCCCTTCAGGGGGAGATGGTCGCAATGGCACGTCCGCGAATCCTCGTCGTGGTCCCGATGCTCGCCGCGCTGGCCTTCGGTGCCTCGCCCGCGCTTGCCGGCGGCCGCGGCGGCGGCGTCCCCGCGAGCGCGACCGGCGCCCAGGGCCTGCCCTTCGCCGGAATCCCGCTGCTGGCGCTGCTCGGCGTCGGCGTGGCCGTGATCGGCGTCGGACTCGCCTGGCTCGCCGGGGAGCGGCACCGCCGCTCCGGCCGGCCAGCCAGCTAGGCGACACTCCCTCACGCAGGCAGGGCTTCGGCGTTCTGTGAGGTTGTCTGATTGGTGGCGTAATGCTGGAAAGTGTGGGCAGCCACGAACGCCCCGGATCATGCGGGTCCCATAGCCTCATGATCGCGACAGATGCCCGTGCCTGCCGACCCATCATCCACGATCCCATTGGCCCTCACCCAGCTCACCCACACCGACCCCCTGCAGCCAACCGAAGCCCCGGACCTGCTTGGCTACCTGGCCACCATCCACGACCCGCGAAGCCCCCGTGGCCGCCGCCACCCACTGGTAGCGATCCTGGCCATAACCGCCGCCGCAGTCTTGACCGGCGCGCGCTCACTGGCGGCGGTCGGCGAATGGGCCACCGATGCCGCGCAACCGCTCCGTGCCGCGCTCGGCGCCCGGCGCGACCCCGACTCCTGGTCGGTGCCGGCAGAGGCCACCATCCGCCGCACCTTGGCCCGCCTGGACCCCGAGGCGCTGGCCACCGCCATCGGCGCCTGGCTGACCGACCGCAGCCCCAAGCCCAACCAGCACCGACGTGCTATCGCGGTGGACGGCAAGACCCTGCGCGGCGCCCGCCGTGACGGCCGGCAGGTCCACCTGCTCGCCGCGATGGACCACGCCACCCGTGCGGTGGTTGCCAGGTCGACGGCGCGCCAGGCGAGGTGCCAGGCCTTCAGCCGCTGCTGGCCGACCGGGACCTGGCCGGCATGGTGGTCACGGCCGATGCGCTGCACACCCACCGCGACGCCGCGGAGTTCCTCGTGGTCGCCAAGCGGGCGCACTACCTGTTCACCGTCAAGGCCAACCAGCCCACCCTGCTCAAGCGCTGCGCCGAGCTCGCCTGGCATCGGGTTCCCGTGTTGGACCGCACCCGCGACCAGGCGCACGGCCGCGTCGAGATCCGCACCCTCAAGGCCGTCACGGTGCACCACTTCGGGTTCCCGCATGCCGCGCAGGTCATCCAGGTCACCCGCAGGCGCAGGGTCGGCGGCCTTGGTGGCGGCGCCCCGGCGCGGCGCTGGCAGACCGTGACCGCCTATGCCATCACCAGCCTCAGCGCCGCCCAGGCAAGCCCTGCCCGCCTGGCCGACTGTATCCGGGGGCACTGGGGCATCGAGAACGGCCTGCACTGGGTCCGCGATGTGACCTTCGCCGAGGATGGCTCCCAGCTCCGCACCGGGACCGCTCCGCAGGTCACGGCCTACCTGCGCAACCTCGTCATCGGCGTGCTCAGCCGGGCCGGGCCGGTCAACCTCGCCGCCGCGCTGCGCCACCACAGCCGTGACCCATGGCGACCACTTGCCATCCTCGGCATCAGCCTTCGATGAAACCGACATCACGCCGAGCGCCGGCGCCCGGGGGCAGAGGGGAACGGCCAGCTCGCCAGCCACTCCATCGCCGCGGGATTCGTCCTGTCAGTTGCCGGGGAACTTCCGGGCCGTTGCCCATTGGACGTGGAATGCTTCATCAGCAAGCTGGCTGCCTTCACCCAAGGGACACTATGGACAGACCTGAGGAAAGGCCTGCGCGTGGGCCAGGGTCCACGTCGGGCGAGCCGGCGGAGGGGCCGTCGGGGACGCCGCGGCCGGGGTCGCGCCGGCTCGTCGAGCTGAGCCACCGGATCCACCACGGCATGGTCACCTACCCGGGGCTGCCCGGACCCGAGATCACCGACTACCTCCCCAGGGAGGCCTCCCCCGCCCGCTACGGGCCCGGCACCGAGTTCCACATCGGGCGCATCTCGATGGTGGCCAACACCGGCACCTACCTCGACAGCCCGTTCCACCGCTTCGCCGGCGCGACCGACGTGGCCGGCCTGCCCCTCCACAGCGTGGCCGACCTGGACGGCGTCGTGGTGCGGGTGGATCCCGGGCGGCGCGCGATCGACCGCGACGCGCTGGCCTCCTACGACGTTCGGGGCCGAGCCGTGCTGGTCCACACCGGATGGGACCGCCACTGGGGCACCGAGCGCTACGGCACCGGCAACCCGTTCCTCACCGCCGCCGCCGCCGGGTGGCTGGTCGAGCAGCAGGCCGGGCTGGTCGGCATCGACTCGGTCAACATCGACGACACCAGCGGCCCGTCGCGCCCGGTGCACACGGCGCTGCTGGCGGCGGCCATCCCGATCGTGGAGCACCTGTGCGGGCTCGACCAGCTCCCGCCAAGCGGCTTCCGCTTCCACGCCGCGCCACCCCAGGTCGTCGGCATCGGGACCTTCCCGGTCCGCGCCTACGCC
>DASUZB010000310.1:0-16386 GCA_036377075.1 Actinomycetes bacterium
GATCGTCAGGTTGGCGAGCGAGCGCCAGAAGTTGACCAGCGCCGTGCAGTCGTTGGGCCCGAAGCACTGGTTGTGGACGTTGGCCTCGCCGTTGATCGTCACGTCGTTCGGCGACGCTCCCAAGCCCGCGACGTCGGTGTAGTAGCCGACCTGGAACTCGAGCGGGTTCTGGGCCGTTCCGTACGTGCCGGGCAGGAAGAGCACTGCGTAGCGCCCGGTGCCGAACTGGCTCGGGACCTGCTGCGAGGAGATCGAGTCAAGGGTGGCCTTGATGTCGCTCAGCGACATGCTCGGATCGATGATCTTGACGCTCGGACCGAAGTCGGGCGCCGCCGACGCCGTGACCGCGTGGAGCGACGCGGCGCCGGCCACGCCGGGTACCAGGACGCCCACGAGCAGGACGGCTGCGAAGGCCAGGCCGCGACGCGGCCTTCCCCGGCCACGTCCCCGCAGCGAACGCACGACGACGCTCGCATCGCGAAGCGATGCCATTTGGGACCCCTTTCCTGGTCGAGCTGAAGCGGTCCGCGATGCGGTGCTGATATCCCCCAGATCGGCTCGGGGCCTCTCCTCCCCGTAAACCCTCATCCCGGACCCTGCAGTGCAGCCTCCCTCGCCTCGGACCGGCCGCGCAAGGGCCAGTCCGCGTCGTGCGCAGCGACGTCGCCTGGTGGTCGTGGCCGGCGGGTTCACCGCCCTCCCGCCCCGCCTGTGGGCGCTGGACCGCCGCGCCCGCGCCCTCTGCACGGTTGCCCAGCTACCTACGAGGGTCGGCGTCGCGGCCTCAGCGGACGACCGAGGCCGCGTCGATGGCGACCCGGGTGCCGCCGCCGTCATGGCCCGGTGTGCCGAGCGAGCGCACCTCCAGGACGTGCGTCGTCGCCAGGCTCAGCCCGTTGCGGACGTACAGGGTCTCGCGCGCCGCGGCGGCGGACGACCACTGGTTGACGGTGGCGACGCGAACGCCGTCGAGGTAGATCCCGGACAGCCCGAGCGACGGCGTCCGCGGGCCATATAGTCCGACCGAGCGGCCGCGGAAGGTCAGCCGCCCGGCGGCGCCGCGCGTGCCGGTCAGCTCGACGTAGCCGGCGGAGGCGCCGCCCGACGCCACCCGGGCCCACCCCGCCGACCAGCGCCACGCGGTCGACGTCTCCTGGGCGAGGCTGACCACGAACGACGGCCCGTACGCCCACGGCGAGACGTTGCCGGCCCAGTCCCAGGCGCGGACCCGGAAGCGGTAGGTGCGCCCCGAGGCGAGCTGGTAGACCTGGGCGGTGTTCGAGCCGTAGCTGGGCATCGCGGTCCAGGTCACGCCGTCGGTGCTGGCCTGGACGTCGTGGCGCTGCACGCCGGTGCCCGACCCGTCGCTGCTGGTCCAGCGCATCCGGATCGCCGCGGTCGTGTTCCCGATCGGGTGGCCGGCGAGGATGTCGGGCACCGGGCCGGTGACCGTCGGCAGGGTGTCGTCGTCCGGCAGCAAGACCCCGAGGCCCTTGGTGTCCACGATCCACTGGTAGGCGTCGGCGTCGACGGCCACCTTGCCGGCCATGTCGGTCGTCACGACGCGGAACACGTGCACCCCGTCGGCGAGGCCGGCGAACTCCTTGGTGGCCGACCGGGAGCCCGCCTGCCCGCTGCAGTCGGCGTACGCCGCGCCGTCGAGGCTGCAGACCGACCGCGACAGCGGCTCGCTGGCCTCCCACTCGAAGTGCGCGCTGGTGTCGAAGGTGAGCCGCTCCGGCGGGTTCCACCACAAGCGTACGAACGGCGGGTGGTTCTCGATGACGATCGTCTGCGGCGCGCTGGTGGCGCGGTTGCCGCTGACGTCCCACGCCCGGGCGGTCAGCTCCAGCGGCCCGTCGGCGTACCGCTCGGTGTCCAGGCCGAAGCCGTACGGCGCCGGCTCCGGCTGTGGGCCGTCGTTCGAGCCCGCCGCGAGGTCGTGGCTGTAGCCGACCGACCACACCCCGGAGTCGTCCGAGGCGGTGGCGTCGAGCTGGGCGACGCCGGAGACGCGGGCGCCGTCTGCCGGCGCGGTGAGGGCAACCGTCGGGTCGTTCCACTCCTTGGTGCCGAAGTACCAGTTCAGTCGGTGGCGCATCCCGTAGGCGAAGGGGCCGTCCTCGTCGAGCGCGATCCGGTAGGTCACGCCGGCGGTCACCGGGAACGAGAAGGTGTTCCACGCTTCGGGCATGAACCCGTGCGTCACCGGGACGCGGGTGAGGGCGTCGAGGTGGTCGCCGGTGTAGGCGGCGATCACCGGCTGGGCGTCGAAGCCGTCGCCCTCCTCGTAGTCGTCGAAGGTGACCGTCCCCGACCGGGGCGCGGTCCAGCGGAACCACAGCGAGGTGCGTGGCTGGTAGCGGCCGTGCGCCGGCTCGCCCGGCTCGGCCGTCGCGCCGGTGGTGTCGACCGCGACGCCACCGGTCGGCGGCAGCACCATCGGCTCGGCGAACTCGTCGTTGCCCTGCGGCAGCAGCCGCCACTCGAGGGTGTAGTGGATGACCTGCTCATCGACCCCGGTGACCTGGATCCAGTAGGTCGTGCCGCGCGTGACGCCCAGGTTGGCGCCGAAGGTCTCCGTCGAGGGGATGGGCGGGGTCCGGCTCTCGGCCTGCAGGGTGAGCGCGCCCGGCGGGGTGCCGGTGAAGACCGCGATCCGCTTGTCGTCCTCCAGCTCCGAGCTCGGCTCGTACAGCGGAGGCCGCATCACCCAGAAACCCGCCTCGCCGTCGTCAGGTGCGGTCCAGCGGTACCACACCGACGATCCCGCCCGGGTGGGCGCGTGGCGTGGCTCGCCCGCCTCGTCGGTCGCGCCGCGGTTGGTGTCGTCGAGGTAGCCGTGGAACCCGGCGATCGTGCGGGCCGCCGCGGCGTTGTCGTTGGCCGGGCGAGGACCAGAGTTCCAGGTGAACAGGAACTGCGACTCCTTGCCGGCCTCGCCGTCGACGGCGATCCGGTACGTCTGCCCCGCCGCCGCGGTGAACCGCGCGGTGCAGCTGCCGCCGGCCCAGGTCCCGGTGTCGGCGGCAACCGGGGTCAGGGCGTCGACCAGGGCGCCGGTGTAGACCGCGACGAGGCAGTCGAAGCCACCGGCGTGGACCATCGCCGGACCCGACGCCGGAGCGGTCCACCGGTACCACACCGACCGACCGCCGGCACGGCCGGCGTGCGCCGGCTCGCCGGCGTCCCGGGTCGCGTTGGTGTTGTTGCCCCACTGCTTGCCGTACCGCCCCCAGACCACGTCGGCGTTGGCGAACCGGTCGTTGAGCGGCGGCGGCGTCGCGATCAGCCGCCAGCCGAGGGCGAAGGTGCCGACGTTGGCCGCGCCGAAGCTGTAGACCCCGAACCAGATCGTCTGGCCGCGCCGGACCTCCAGCTGCCCGAAGCCGCCCAGGCTGGACGTGTAGCCAGCGGCGTCGGGCCGCCAGCACGAGCCGCGGAACTGGAACGCGTCGACGTACGCCCTCCACCCGCCGTAGGCCTTGACGCCGAAGCGGAGCCAGCCGTTGGCCGGGGCGGTCCAGCGGTACCAGACGCTGCGGTCGCCGTACGGGCCGCCGTCCTGGTAGGCCTTCTGGGGCTCGTTGCAGACGCCCGACCCGTTTTCGATGGTCGCGCCGGCGACCGTGCCGTAGGCGAGGCCCTTCGCACCGCTGACCGGCTGGGCGGACGAGAACGCGTCGTTGGCCGGGCCGGCGCTGGCCGCCGGGCCGGCACCGGCGAGCACCAGCCCCCCGGCCAGCACCAGCACGGCAAGGAGCGAAACGCCGACGCGCCTGGCGCGCACGCTCATGGGGTCTCCGCTATCAGGGCGAGCGCCGCCCAGGTACTGGCAGCGGTCTCGTCGCTCGTCGCTCCGGCAGTGTGCTTCGCGCACACTGGTTGGTTAGCGGCGGCTCGATGCGAATTGTTACAGCCTTGCCGTAACGCGAGCAGCCGTACCGGCGCTCTCCTCCGAGGACCGTACCAGCACCACGCTTCCCCCGGCTGGGCCAGTGGCCTTCCGACGACCCGCACCCGAGAAGAGGTCCATGCACGCACGTCGTCTGAGCGCTGCCCTGGTCTGCTGCATGCTCGCCGCGTCGCTCCTGGCCTTGGGCCTCCTCGCCGGTGGCCCCACCGCGAAAGCCGACAGCCTGCCGCGCCGGATCGTCAACGGCTGGCTGCCGTACTGGTCGATGGCCAACGCGCTCACCTCCGTGACGCAGAACGCCGACCTGTGGGCGGAGGGTTCGCCGTTGTGGTACCAGGTGACGGGGGCGACAGCGATCGGCCTGCACACCGGCGCCGGTGACGCCACGGTGGTCGACGCGTTGCGCAGCCGCGGCATCAAGGTCGTCCCGACCGTCGCGGAGTCGCTCAACGCCGCCGGCATGGCGGCACTGCTCAACGATCCTGAGCAGCGTGCCGCGCACGTGCAGGCGCTGGTCGGGCTGGTGACCGCCAACGGCTACGACGGTATCGACCTCGACTACGAGTCCATGAACTTCGGCGGCACAGCGACCGACAAGGCTGCGGTACGCGCCGGCTTCGTGACGCTCGCCGCCGAGCTCGCAGCGGCGCTGCACGCGCAGGGCAGGCTGCTGTCGGTGTCGGTCGGGCCACGCACGAGGGCCGACGACCCGAACTGGTCGGTCCACGACTACGCCGGCCTTGCCCCGTCGGTCGACCGGTTCCGGGTGATGGCCTACAACTACCACTGGGGCGGCGGCCCTCCCGGCGCCATCGCTCCGGTGTGGTGGGTCGACAAGGTGCTCGCCTACGCCGTGACCGCGGTGCCCGCCGGCAAGCTCGAGCTGGGGACACCGCTGTACGGCTACGACTGGCCGGCCGACCCGACCCAGCCCGACGGGTACGGCACCGCCACGGGGAGGACCTACGCGCAGGCCGAGGCGCTGCGCGTCCAGTACGGCGCCACCCGCCAGTGGTCGAGCGTCGACGAACTGGGCCGCCCCACGGCGGCGCCGTGGTTCACCTACACCACGCCCGCCGGCGTGCAGCACGTCGTCTGGTACAACGACACCGACGCCACCAAGGCCAAGATGACCTTCATCGAGACGTACCACCTCCGGGGGCTGGTGTTCTGGTCGGCCGGCTACGAGGACGCCCGGCAGTGGAGCGTGCTGCGCGACTACGCAACCCAGAAGACCACCGCCCTGGCGGTGCGGGCCCCGGCCGTTGTCACCTACGGCACCAGGATCACCGTGTCGGGCAGGCTCACCACGGCGTCGGGCACGCCGGTCCCCGGCCAGAAGGTCCTCCTGCAGTGGCGGGCCGCAGGGTCCACCACCTGGCAGACCAGGGCGACCGCCACCACGTCCGCGACCGGCGCGGTCGCCTTCGGCTCCACCCCAGGGACCAACGGCGCCTACCGGCTGGTCGCGCCCGCGTCATGGTCCTACCTGGCCTCGACGAGCCCGGCGGCCACCACGCTGGTGCGCTGGCGGGTCTCCGCCGCCTTCGACGACGCCACCGTGCGCCGCGGCACGACCGTGCGGCTCCACGGCAGCGTCGCGCCCCTGCGGCCGGGCACGCCGGTATGGCGCCAGCGCTACGCCAACGGCTCCTGGGTCACGGTGGGGTCGACGACGGTGCGCTCAGACGGCACCTACGCCTTCTCGTTCACCTGGTCGACGGCTGGCACCTACGTCTACCGCGTGGTCGTCCCTGGCACCGCCCTCAACGCCACCGGCTACAGCCAGACGCTGAAGCTCTACGTATCCTGAGATCCGAACGCTACCCTCGTCCGGACTGCCGCCATTCGACGCCCGCGCTGCGCTCGAGCAGCCGGCCACCTACCCGTCGTCCACGCTCGTCTCCTCAGCGCGTGGCGGGGCCGACGGCGTGCGTGGTGGGAGCGTGCTGCTCGCGGGCAGCGAGCAGCTCGTGCAGCAGCGGCTGCACCTCGGGTAGCGGCAGCGTCAGCGCGCGGAGCCAGCGGGTGAGGGCACCGCTGACGTGCCGGCTCGGGGGCGCGACCACCCAGCCGCCGCGGCCGTGCCAGACGACCGGGTTGGCGATGTTGGGCGTACGCGGGATCACGCTGTCGGTCAGCCCGGTCGCGACGGTGTAGAAGTGCCACCGGCCGCTGCTCGTCCGGGCCACTGGCCCGGTCGGGGCCGCCAGGGCCTCGAGCCGGCAGAACGCGCGTCGGCCGGTGACCGCGTCCAGGTCGAGCACGTCGAAGGCCACCCCGGTGGCCAGCCCGACGTTCGCCTCCGGGTGGCGCTGCCACCAGGCCCGGACCTGGGCGCGGTCGGTGGTCGCCTCGGCCAGCCCGCCCTCCGTCAAGGGATGCTCGCTCGGCTGGGCGCAGTTGGGCTGCCCGCACGAGCACCCGATCGTGCTCCACCGCTGCCGCCACCTGCTCCCCGAGGCGGCGGGGTGGTGCAACGGCACCACGGGAATGGCCCGCTCGGCGTAGGCCAACGCGCTGTCGAGCAGGCTGGCCTCACTCAACCAACGACTCATCGCACTCCTCCATCGCAACCGGCGTCCGCATTCGCGGTCACACGCCTGCAAGGCGAGCCCGCTTGCGGTGGCCAAGGTCGCGCCGCGGCCTCGGTGGCGCCCTCGCTCGGCGCACGACCTCGGGTGGGCTGGGCAGGGTCAAAGCAGCGCATGTCGAGCCTGGATGGCCATGGCCCGTCACGCGATATTCGGCCGAGGGCCGGTCAGCTTGGCTGGAAACGGGCGGTTGGGGGGGCACCGCCAACGGTCGGAACGGTCCGGACTGGTGACGCAGGTCTCGAACCTAGGAAGCGTCGCCGTCGCTCCAAGCGTTACGTCGGCCGACCCGCAGCCGCCATCGTGACCGCGGCTCGGTCCCTCCCTGGCACGCATCGGGGTCGGCAGCGCTTCTCACCACCGCCTCACGGTCGCCCTGGTTCGATGAGGCCCAACAGCCCAAGCCGTGCAGCCGCCTCCTGCGTGTTGGAGGCGGCCCTCGACGACCCTGACCGGCCTGCCGCTCGGCTCGCTGCGAGCCGGCGCGAGCGATCGCCCCGCGAGCCGTGGCGCCGCGTGGCGGAGGCTGGTCCGCCGGCGAGGCGACCGGTTGGGGCGGCCGAGGCGAGGAAGGCTGCGATGACGCTCACGGCACTGCCGTTCCTGTTCCTGCTCGTCGGCGCTGGTGGCGGCGATGGTGTGCCGTCGCTAGAGGTCACGCTGTCCACATCACGGCTCCCGTGCCGGCCGGTAGGTGAGGATCAGCACGCCCGTGCTGCTCGTCGTGTCGTCGACCAGCCGCAGCGCGGTCCTCGGGTTCCCGTCACGGAACAGGCGCCTCCCGCTGCCCAGGACCAAGGGGTGGAGCATCAGCCGGTACTCGTCGACGAGGTCGTGGCGCATCAGCGTCTGGGCGAGCTCGCCGCTGCCGATGACGTGGAGGTCCTTGCCGGGCTGCTGCTTGAGCTTGGCGACCGCCTCGGCGACGTCGCCCTCGAGCAGGGTCGCGTTGCGCCACTCCAGCGGTTCCTTCAGGGTCGTGGAGGCGACGAACTTGGGGAGGTCGTTCAGGGTGGCGGCGATGGGGTCGTCGTCGGGCTGCGACGGCCAGAACGCCGCGAAGATCTCGTAGGTCCTCCGCCCCAGCAGGAACCCGCCCGCGGTGGCCATCCCGTCGGAGATGGCGTTCCCGGCGGCCTCGTCGAGGTAGGGCATCTGCCAGCCGCCGCGCTCGAACCCTCCGATGCGGTCCTCCTCGGAATCGCCTGGCGCCTGCATGACCCCGTCCAGCGACAGGAACTCGGAGACGATCAGGTTCACGGAACCTCCTTGGTTGGGGTGACACCTGCCTACCTCTGCTTGGACCCCGACCGCGCGGAAACTCATCGGTCGGCCAGGAGCGTCCGGGGCAGGCCGAACGATCCCAGCAGCTCGATGCCGAAGGAGGTGATCGCGCTCACCTGCCCGGCCTCGACCTCCAGGACGTTGAGCCCCAGGAGCCGGTGGCGGTCGTCGCCCTCCCGCCGAAGGTAGACGGCCACCGCCGGCTGCCGGTTGGCGGCCGTGGCCAGGAACCGGAGCTGGCCCGGGTAGTTCGGCGAGGCGGGATGGATGTAGCGCGCGAACAGGATCGTCATGGCCTCGCGCCCGTCGTACCAGAGCGGGTGCGGCGGCATCGCCTGGCGGGCGTCCTCGCGCAGCAGCGCGGCGAACGCGGCCACGTCGGCCCGGTCGTGGGCGTCCATGAAGCGCTCGAGCACGGACCGTTCTTCCTTGGTCGGGCGGGTCGCCTGCGCCCAGTCGAGCCGCCGCGCCGGCAGCCGCGCCCGCATCGTCGAGCGGGCGCGCTGGAGCGCGCTGTTCACCGAGGCCACGCTGGTCTCCAGCAGGCCGGCGGTGTCCTTGGCCGACCAGCCCAGCGCGTCGCGCAGGATCAGGATGGCTCGCTGCCTGGGCGGCAGGTACTGGATGGCGGCCAGGTACGCCAGCTCGATCGTCTCGCGGGAGACGACCACGGCATCGGGCTCGGCGTCGCTCGGGGCGACCTGGTCGAGCAGCTGGTCCGGGTAGGGCTGCAGCCAGGGCAGCTCGGCGGGTGGTGCGCCCAGGTCCGGCCGCTCCTCGAGCGGTAGGTCCGCGGCCGGGTCCCGTGGGGGAACGTCGGCGACCAGGATGCGGCGCGGGCCGCGCTGGAGGGCGTTACTCATCATCGTAGATGCCCTAGCGGCCTGGCGGATTCCCGTCCACCGGAGGCCTCGCGCGGCGGCGCTTCGCCGCGGGTCGCTGGCGCAGGAGGAGCCACGATGCGAGGGCCAACATGAGGACGACCACGACAAGGACGGGCAAGGCCCCACCCGTGCTGGCCGTGGGCGCGGTCGCGGTCGGCCGAGGCGCCGTCGCGGTCGTCGGCGTGGCCGCGGTCAGCGTGGTCGCCAGGATCGTGAACTCGAAGCTCGCGGAGGGGTGGCCGTCCCCGTCGCCGCAACGCTGACAGGCGACGAACCGGTAGCTGCCGGCGGACAGCTCCGGAACGGTCAGCGGCGTCGAGAAGGCGCCCGACTGGAGAGGCACCGTGGCCAGCGCAGCAGACGGCTTGAGGATGTCCGACCCGCCGGCGAAGACGCGCACGACCCCAAGGCCCTCGTCCCATTCCGTCCCACTGGCGGTCACCGTCTGCCCAGGCGCGGCCTGGACCGGAGAAATCACCAACGTGGGCGTGGCGGCGTTGGCGGGCGACAGGCCGACCATCAGGGCGGCGAGCGCAACGCAGCTCGCCGCGACCCCCCACCGCGGGAGCTCCCGGCTCCTCCGGAAGCGCCGATTCATGGAAGCATCGCCCTCCTTGCCACGGTTGCTCTCCCACGAGCTAGGTTGCGGGTGGTGCTCGACGGCCATCGGTGGTCGTGAGCACCGCCAAAGGGCCATGACTGCTGGCGTGGCGACATGGGCGCTTAGCGAGGGGGGTCGTGCTCACTGGTACGCACGAGCCGATCCGGGGCGCCGTGACCGCCGAATCGACCGCAGCAGTATTGCTCGTGGACGAGCGGCCCACAAGGAGCGGTTCGGCCAAGCACCGCGTGCGTAGCGCAGCCGCCTGGCAAGCGACCGGCGAGCGGCGCTGGTTACCCGCCCGATGTTCACGGCGCCGCCTTCGAGATTGCGTACTCGCTTAATTGCATCTATGCTCAATCGATGGCCGTGGACGACACGCTCCGCGCCCTGGCCAACCCGACCAGGCGCGCGATGCTCGAGCTGGCGTGGGACGCCGAACGGTCGTCCTCGCAGATCGCCGAGGCGGTCGGCGCCACGCGCCCGGCCACCTCGCAGCACCTGAAGGTGCTCCGCGAAGCCGGGCTGGTGCAGGTGCGCGCCGACGGCAACCAGCGGCTCTACCGGGTCGACACCGAACGGATGGCCGAGGTGCGCGCGGCGCTCGAGCGCTTCTGGGGGACGCGGCTCGGCCGCCTGTCGGCGGCCATCGCGACCGAAAGGGAGCCGGAAGCGGGCGGCGATCGGCCGTGAGCGGCCCACCGCACGACGTCGTCACCTGCCAGGCCGTGGTCCCGGCGCCGCCGCAGGAGGTGTTCCGCTGGTTCGTCCGGCCCGAGCTGCTGGTGCGCTGGCTGGGCATCGCCGCCGAGCTCGAGCCGCGGCCCGGCGGCCGGTTCCGCTTCGAGGTCACCGACGGCCAGTGGTGCAGCGGCCACTACGTGGAGGTCGTCCCGGGCCGGCGCGTGGTCGTCACCTGGGGAGTCGCCATGGCCGTCGACGTCACCGCCACCGGGACCATCCGGTGCCCGCGCGACCAGGTGGCGGCCTACCTGCGGGACCCGGCCAACGACACCGAGTGGATCGGCGGCGTCCGCAGCGCGCGGCTGCTGACGCCGAGACCGGTCGCGGTCGGGAGCCAGGTCGAGCGGGTCGCGACCTTCCTCGGCCGCCGGGTCCACTACGTCAACGAGGTCACCGAGCTGACCGCCGACCAGTTGGCGATGCGCTCGGTGCGCTCGCCGTTCCCGATGCGGGTCACCTACGGGCACCGCGCCGCCGGTGACGGCGCGACCGAGGTCTCGGTCCAGGTCCAGGGCGACGCCGGCCACTTCTACGCCCTGGCGGCCCCACTGCTCGGCCCGGCCGTGCGCCGCTCCATCACCCGCGACCTGCGCAACCTCAAGCGGGTGCTCGAGGCGCGGCCACGACCTTCGGGTACCTGATCCTCCCGCCAAGCAAGGTACGACCTGGACCTACTCGCGTTCCAGGTGCCGCTGCAGGGCGGCGGCGGTGGCGCGCAGGTTCCTCCTGCCGGTGAGGGTCAGCACGCCACCCGCCGCCTCCTGGTCGCGCGCTCGGCCGCTAGTGCTCGCCACGCAGGAAGGCGAAAGGAGCGGAGTCGAAGAGCGCACGGATCCAGGCGATCTTGCCGTCCTCGACGCCGTACCACTCACCGATCAACTGCGTTCCGGCAGGGGTCTTCGTGGCCATCTCGTAGAGGACGACGACCTCGTTGCCGGTGGAGGACACGTGCTCGAGGTCGACGGACTCGACGATGGTCCACAGGCCGCGGACCGTCTTCAGGTAGTCGTCGGCGCTCGCGAACTCCTCGAACGGTCCCTTGAACCGCAGGTCGTCCTTGAGCAGCCCTGGCGACCCGCTCGGTGGAGTTGGTCAGCGCCGCCAGTCGGTAGCCAGCCTGGCGCAGGCCCCACGGGTAGATCCGCACGGGCGCCCGCTACGTGCGGTGGGCTCGGGTCCGCAGCGGCCGGCCTGGCAGCCAGCCGCGCAGCAGCACCACCAGGGCGACGAGCGCGGCCAGGTTTGCCACCGCCAGCAGCACGTGGCCGGCGGTGGGGTCCACGACGGCCTGGCGGAAGTCGAACGGCAGCAGCAGCGCGACGGTGGCGGCCAGCAGGTAGCCGCCCCACTCCTTGCCCTGCCACATGGCGCCGGCCGCCACCAGCTTGGCCAGGCCGAGCAGGACCAGCGCGGCCGCGACCAGGCCGCGGTGGTGCAGCAGCGCGGGCAGGTGCCGGGACAGCAGGGCGACCGTCCGGTCGCCCGGGTCCTCGCGCAGTTCCTCGGCCGCCAACCGGGCGAAGGTCGCTTGGGGGTCGAAGCTGGGGATGGCCAGCAGGGCACCGACGGCCAGTTCGCCGAGGCCCAGGGCGGCCTTGTAGGCGATCACGGCCAGGCCGAGCGGCCGCCGGAACCGGGTGCGTTCGAGGTCAGGCGCCGCCACGCCCGCCCCCCCGGCCGTGCCGGCTGGCGTGGTCATGGCCACTGGTGGCCGGCGCGCCGAGCAGCCGTTCCAGCAGCCTGGGGTCGCCCGGCCAGGCCTCCAGCAGCACCTCGCGGGGCACCCGGCGGGCGGCGTAGCGCAGCGCCAGGGCGACCACCACGACGTCGTCGAGCGGGCCGACCACCGGCAGGAACTCCGGCAGCAGGTCGACCGGTGACAGCACCCACAGCCCGGCGGCCACGACCGCGGCCTTGGCTCGCCACGGCACCCTGGGGTCGCGGCGCAGCCGGCGGGCCAGGGTGACGCAGGCCGGCAGGAAGCCGGCCAGGTCCTTGAGCAGCCCGGCGGGGAGGCGGGCGGCGAGGACCACCAGCAGCGCCCACACGGCGACCATCACCGCCACCGCGACGAGGACGAGTTCGAGCCAGCGTCCCACGGCAGGCCCCCTCGGGTACGACTGGATGTAACAACTGATACGAACGGTAGTGTAGCATCGTGCTCGTGGAGTGGATCGTGCTGCTGTACCGGGTGCCGGCCGAGCCGTCCCGCCACCGCGTGGCGGTCTGGCGGGAGTTGCGCCGCACCGGGGCGGTGTCGCTCGGCCAGTCGGCCTGGCTGGCGCCGGCGGCCCCGGCGTTCGCCGAGGGCATCCGCCGGGCGGTCGGGCTGGTCGAGGCCGCCGGCGGCGAGGCGCTGGTGCTCGACGCCGGCGGCCACCAGGTGGCCGACCAGGAGCGGCTGGCGGCGACCTACACCGCCGCCAGGCAGGCGGAGTGGACCGAGTTCCTGGCCGAGTGCGGCAAGTACCTCGCCGAACTCGACAAGGAGGTCGCCAAGGGCAAGCTGACCCTGGCCGAGCTGGACGAGGAGGAGCAGAGCCTGGAGCGGCTGCGCCGCTGGTACCGCGAGCTGCGGCTGCGCGACGTGCTCGGCGCCCCCTCCGCCGCCGGTGCCGACCAGCGCCTCAGGGCGTGCGAGGCCAAGCTGGAGGACTACACCCAGCGCGTCTTCCGCGCCGTCGCCGGCCAGTAGGCCGGCCGGGTAACGCCGCGGCGGCCAGGGCCGCCCTTGCCAGCGTGACGCGTCGCAGGAGCGCCGGACCCGGGGCAGCCTTCCCTGCCCATGGGGACCGCGCGGGCGCGGGGAGGCCGCCGCTGACCGGGCCGCCTCGCGCGGCTACGGCGGCGGGGACACCGGCCACCCCCCTGCCTGCCTCGCCGCCGTAGCCACCCGGCCATGAACGTGCCCTGCGCGACGTCCGCGGGCCCGCCAGTCGGCATGATGCTGGTGGGACGGCACGGCGACGAGCCATCCCCGCCACCGACGCGGCAGCCACCCGCGCCTCCTGCCTCACTGTTCCCGAAGCCCTCGCCGACCTCTGACAACCTGTACGCGGTGATTCGGCCGTGGCGCCGGGTGCGGTGTCGTCATTGCCGTGCGGGGTGTCGGGCTCGAAGCTGGCGGACGTACCGGGTCGTGACGATGAGCAGGGGCGCCTGCAGCACCCCGTACAGGGCGTGGAAGGCGTAGTGGCGCAGCGTCTGCGGCGGCTGGAAGGGCCACAAGGGGATGGGCAGGACGCTGAGGACCGCGCCGCCGACCAGGTGTAGCCAACCCCAGCCGAGCAGGAGCCACGCCGCCGCGCGCCGGGCCACCGAGAGCCACGCCACGACGATGAGCAGCAGCGCGACGGCTGGGTAGGCCGTCTCGGGGCTGAGCGGGGTCTGGCCGGGCAGGTCGGCGATGTTGTGGACGAACAGGCCGAGCCACGACAGCCCCGCTGCGGCCAGGACGGTCTGGGTGCGGGCCTGGGGTTTGGGGGACGGCATCGCCACCTCCTGGGCGTGGTCGGGCAGGGCTTCAGTCGGGCGCCGCCGCCGGGCGCCGACCTGCCGGCGCGGTGCGCCACGCCGGGATCGCAGGTCGCGGCGGAGGCGGACGTCGCAGGCGAGGATGGCGGGGATCCACAGCCAGTTGATGACGGCGTTGCTGCGAAACAGCCAGGTGACTTGGCGGTCGAGCGTGCCCACGCGAGCAACTCCTCTTGGTGGATTCGCTGGCAATGCTTGGTAGCGTAAAGTGCGGTAACGGCTCGGTGAAGAAACGTTGCTGTTGGCAACGGGCGCGTTGCCGACGGGGGAGCTGGCATGGCCAAGGCGGACCTGAAGCTGCTGGGCGAGGCGATCCGGGGCTTCCGTGAGCGCGCGCAGCCCGAGCGCATCTCGCAGTTCCGCCTGGCGACGCTGCTGCAGTGGCAGGGCACCGCGCCGATCGTGGAGATCGAGAAGGGCAGGCGGCGCCCCCGCCCGGAGACCCTGGCCGCGCTGGGCGAGGCGCTGCGGTTGCCCCCGGCCGACCTCGCCTACCTGCACGGCCTCGCCGGCTACCGGCCGGCGACGGTGATGCCCCCGACCGAGCAGGTCAAGCGCGTGCTGGGCGCCATCGAGCCGGACCTCGCCCGGCGCACCTACCCGGTGCACGTCCTGGACTTCCAGTTCCGCCACTGGATGGTCAACGCCGCGACCGCCGCGCTGGTCGGCGGGTCGGTCGAGACGCTGCGGGAGCTGCTGCGCCGCGGCGTGCACGGCTTCGACGTCGTGTTCGACTCGCGCCTGCCCACGCGGCGGCGGTTCACCGACCCCGAGGCGGTCGAGCGCGAGCGGGTGTTCCGCTTCAAGTCCCACAACCTCTACCGCCGGTTCGAGCCCTTCTACCTCGCCTACCCGGAGTGCATGCGCGCCCGGCTGCGGCCGGCCGACTACGCGCGGTTCGTCCGCTGCTGGAACGAGGTCGAGGTGGGCACCGACCAGGCGTTCCCCGTCCACCCCGAGGTCACGGTGCGGCTGGGACCCGACGCGGTCACCTTCGCCATCCACATGGTCGAGCTCCTGCAGGCCGACCGGCTGCTGTACGTCGGCTACTTCGAGCCCAAGGACGCCGCCGGCAACCGGCAGCGCTGCGAGGCCTACTTCGCCCGCCACCAGGCCAGCGAGCACGCCTGCATCAAGTCGTGGGACTTCCACGACGATGGACCCCCGCCAATCACCACCTAGGCCAGGCCCACGCCGCCACCTAGCGCCCAGGGAGGCCGCAGGCTGGACGCAGTCGCCCGGTCAACCGACGACGTCCACCACCACCTCGGCAGGGATCGAGCCAGCCGCAGCGGTCAGCCCCAACGCGGAGCGGCTGGTGGCAGACACCGCTGTCGAAAGGGTTGCTGGATCGCACCAGCCCCACGCCGCTTGCGGCGGCACTGGCCCCGGCGCCGACGCTGGTCGTGGCGATCGACTGCGACCTGCCCCGCGCGGCGCGCTGCGACCTGGCGGCCGCCGAGCCGACCAGGGCGATGCGCGACGAGCTCGCCGCCCGCACCGCCGCCCTGGCCCGAGCGCTCGCGCCCGCGTGGGTGGCCGAGGACGACCGTTGAGCACGCCCCACGCAGGCAACGGCCCGGGCCGGTGGGTGCTGCTGTCCTACCGGCTGCCTCGGGAGCCCTCGACCCCGCGGATCGGGGTGTGGCGCAAGCTGGAGCGGCTGGGGGTGGCCCGCGTCAGCGCCGTGAGGGTGCCGCCGAACCCGGTGCCGACCACGACGACCGCGTAGCGCGGCTCGCCGTTCACCGTGGCACCACCCAGGTCGGGCCGAACGCCCAGGATGGGGTGCGGACGGTGCGAGTCACTTGGAGCCGGAGCGACGGCATGAGCTTCGCCTCCTTGGTCTCGGCAGGCTTCGGATGGCGGTCGCGAAGCGGTGTCGATCTCGGTGAGCCGTGCTCGTGCAGCGCACGCAGCGCTACTGCGGCGGCGCGATCGCGCTGTCGCGCTGTGGAGGGTTGAGCTGTGCAAGCACCTTCGGCGCGTCCTCGGGGGGTGCGGCGGCCTGCAGGCTCGTCGCCGCCTGGGCCTTCTTGTCCTCCTTCGCGTAGCTCAGGAACTTGAGGATCGAGTTGAAGAATTCGGTCCCGGCGCTGAGCACCAACGCGGTGACGAACACGTCGGCCGCGACCAGCGACCCTCGGGTGTCCAGGCCGAGTGGCTCGAGCACGCGCAGCCCCGCGAGCGCCAGGAGGAGACCAATCCCGATGGACAGCACGGCGGTGACCGTCTTCTTCGCCGCGACCGTGCCGGGCACGAGGTTGACCACGCCGTCGAACACCTCAAGCAGGCGCTGCACGGCAAAGCCGGCGGCGAAGGCCGGCCCGAGGCCGGTGACGAGTTTGTCCATGTCCCCTCCCCTCCACGGCGACCCGACAAGCTCAAGCCAAGAAAGGCGGGCGCGTCAAGAGAGGTATCTACGCCGCTCGTTACAAACCGGATCTCCATCGCGAATCCGGTGTGGCTGCCGTCCAGGTCCACAGGGTCAGCAGAAGCAGTTCGACTGCCTGGCGGCTACGAGGAGTTGGTAGCAGCGAGGTAGGCCGCGTTCAGGCGCTCGCGAACGCTCGGTGATCGCGCTGGAGATTCGGAGCCAAGGTGCTCGCGGCGAAGCTCGTCCATGAACTCCTGCCAGAGCGCGGGGCCGCCTTGTTCGAGCAGCTCGGCGCGAACGCGCAGCGCGCGGCTCGTGGGCCGGTGGCGAAGTCCCCAGCTGCCGAGCTGCGCGAACACGGGTACGAGTTGGATCGCGGGTTCGGTCAGGCTGTAGCGCGCCCGCTGGCCGGCTCGCGTGTCCTCACGGGTGAGCAAGCCCAACTCGACGAG
>DASUZB010000311.1:0-16981 GCA_036377075.1 Actinomycetes bacterium
CGAGGCGGGCGGCCTCCACGTCCGGCAGGGAGTCGGCCAGGTGCACCGCGACCGCGGCGAGGGCGCCGATCGGCCAGGCCCACCACAGCACCGCCGGGAAGCGGCCGGCGGCGGCGTAGCCGAACAGCGGCACCAGCGGCAACGCGCACGCGAACGGCAGGACGCTGGCGACGGTGCCCTTGAGCCACAGGTCGTAGCCCCAGGCGCAGGCCAGGCCCGCGACCGCCAGCGCCAGCGTCGCCGGGCCGAGCAGGGCGCCGCAGGCGAGCGAGACGAGCCCGGCGGCGACCGCCAGCGTGGCGGCGGCGCGGCGCGAGATGGCCCCACCGGGGATCGGCTTGTCGCGGCCGGTGGCCGCGTCGGCCGGCGCGTCGACCGCGTCGTTGAGCGCCCCGGCGCTGTACTGGTTGGCGGCCAGCAGCACCGCGAGCAGGCCGAGCCGGCCGGGGTCGGGGTCGTGCCTGCCGGCGACCACGCCGAACGCCAGCCCGACCACCACCACGGTGAGCCCGGGCCCGGCGTGGAGCAGGGCCAGGTGGGTGCCCGGGTGCCAGGGGCCGCGCCAGGCGCGGGCACGGCCGGCCCGGCCCGCTCGGCCTGGGTCGGCCTCGGCGGGGCCGGCGGCGTCCCGCCCGGCCGCGGCCACGGCTAAGTGGATCCGTCAGGAGGTTCGGGGCGCTGCACCAGGCGCAGGCGCGGGCGGGCGCTCCGGGTCGTCGCCGGGTCCCGCTCCGCCAGCGCGGGCGGCACCGGCGCGGCCTGGCCCTCGCCGCCGCAGGCGCAGGTCCACCCGGCCGGCCGCACCTTGCCGCAGCGCTCGCAGGTGTGGACCTCCTCGGAGCCGTCGGCCTCGGCCACGGCGCCCTCCCTTCTGTGTATGTGTACCGGTCGCGAAATCGTCGCTCCAGGGTAGCGCCGGGCGGGCAACCGTCCGACCGTCCGGGCGGTAGCATGATCCGCGGCCACCGCCGTGGCCAGCCACTCCACCACCCGCGCCGCTGGCGAGGAGGACGACAGCCTGCCGTGGGCGCACGCGCGCTGCTGTACCGGCTCTACGAGCGTCGGCTCGCCGCCGACCTGCGCCGCCGTGGCGGCCTGCCGCGGCACGTCGGCGTCATCATCGACGGCAACCGCCGTTGGGCGCGGCAGCTCGGCATGGACACGGTGGCCGGGCACCGGCGCGGCGCCGACCAGATCGACCACCTGCTGGGATGGGCGCAGGAGCTGCGCATCCCGGTGGTGACGCTGTGGCTGCTGTCCACCGAGAACCTGCTGCGGCGCCACCCCGACGAGCTGGCCGAGCTGCTGGCCATCATCGAGACGAAGGTGCTGCAGCTGGCCCGCGACGCCGGCCCGGACGGCTACCGCATCGTGCCGGTCGGCGAGCTCGACGAGCTGCCGGAGCGGACCCACGCCCGGCTTCGCGAGGCCGAGGAGGTCTCCCGCGGGCACCTTGGCGGGGTGCTGCAGGTCGCGGTCGGCTACGGCGGCAGGGAGGAGATCGCCGAGGCGGTCGGCCGCCTGCTCGGCGAGTACGCCGAGAAGGGCCTGGAGCTGGCGGACGTGGTCAGCCGCCTGACCCCCGACGAGATCGCCAGGCACCTGTACACCGCCGGGATGCCCGACCCCGACCTGATCATCCGCACCTCGGGGGAGATCCGCCTGTCCGGCTTCCTGCTGTGGCAGTCGGCGCACTCGGAGTACTACTTCGCCGACGCCTACTGGCCGGACTTCCGCAAGGTCGACTTCCTGCGCGCGCTGCGCTCCTACGCCCAGCGGCAGCGCCGCTTCGGCGAGTAGCCGCCCAGCCGGTGGGACCGGCTCGACGGCGCCAGCGGGCGCCGCGTACCATCCAGGCGAACTTGGCGGCCGTCGGCGCGGCAGGGCGCTGCCGGGACCGGCCCGCCGTGGGGCGGGCCGGCCGCCGCGCCGTCCGGGCGGTTCGAGCGCGGACGGCGCCGCCCAACCGATACGTAGGAGTCTGTTCGTGGCACGCAAGGACCGGGCGGCGGCGCGCCGCCGCCACGCCATCGACCGTGCCCGCCGCGTGGCGGGCGACGAACCAAGGCCGGAGCCGAAGCCGGACGCCCCCGCCTCCAAGGCCAAGACCAACGGCGGCCGCCCGTCCCGCGGCCGGAGGCAGGGAACCCCTGGCCCGCTGCGCAAGCTCCGGGTCGGCGACGTCGACCGGCGCGGCCGGGTGTTCCAGCGCAACATGGTCCTGCACCCCCGCATCGCGATGCGGGTCTACTTTGCGGTGATCGCCCTGGCGGTGGTCAGCCTGTTCCGGCGGGAGCTGATCGGCGCCAGCTACTTCGCCTTCGCGGTCGGCATGCTGGTGATCGCCGACGGCCAGCCGACCACCAAGCGCGTCATCCCCTACGTGGTGCTGTCCGGACTGCTGCTCGGGGCCGCCGTGGTGGTCACCGTGGCCGGGCTCACCGGCCGTGTCTGAGGCCTCGTCGTTCCCCCGCCGCTACGCGCGCAGCCAGCGCTTCAGCCTTGGCCGCCCGCGCAGCATCCGGGTCGCCCCGGACGGCTCGCGGGTGGCGTTCCTGCGCTCGGGCGCCGGCGACGACCCGGTCAACCGGCTCTTCGTCCTCGACCTGGCCGGCGGTAGCCCCTCGGGGAGCGGGGAGCGGCTGGTCGCCAACCCGCCGGCGCTGCTGGGCGGCGGCGACGAGGAGCTGCCCGCGGCCGAGCGGGCGCGGCGGGAGCGCAGCAGGGAGCGGGCCGGCGGCGTCGTCGCCTACGCGACCGACGGGGCGCTGCGGACCGCGGCGTTCGCGCTCGCCGGCCGCCTGTTCACCGTCGACCTGGGCGGTACCGAGGGCGGGCCGCGTGAGCTGGGCGCGGCCGGGCCCGTGCTCGACCCGCGGCCCGACCCGACCGGGCGGCGGGTCGCCTACGTGAGCGGCGGGGCGCTGTACGTCGCCGACCTCGACGGCGGCGGCCGGCGGCTGGTCGGCGAGGAGAACCCCCAGGTGACGTGGGGGCTGGCCGAATTCGTCGCGGCCGAGGAGATGGGCCGCGAGCGCGGCTACTGGTGGTCGCCGGACGGTGAGCGGCTGGCGGTCGCCCGGGCCGACACGACCCCGGTGCGGCGCTGGTGGCTGTCGGACCCGACCAGCCCGACGCTGCCGCCCGCGTCGATCCCGTACCCGGCGGCCGGGACGCCCAACGCCGAGGTGGGCCTCGCCGTGGTCGACCTCGAGGGCCGCACCGTCGAGGTCGGCTGGGACCGCGACGCCTTCCCCTACCTGGTCGCCGTGGTCTGGGAGGAGGACGGGCCGCTCACCCTGCTGGTGCAGTCGCGCGACCAGCGCGCCACGCGCCTGCTCGCCGCCGACGAGGGCAGCGGCGCGACCACGCTGCTGCGCGAGGACGCCGACCCGGCCTGGCTGGAGATCGTGCCAGGGGTGCCCGCCTGGCTGCCGGGCGGGCGGCTGGCGTGGACCGCCGACGACGCCGACACGCGCCGGCTGCTGCTCGACGGCGCGCCGGTGACCCCGCCCGGCCTGCAGGTCCGCGAGGTGCTCGGCCGCCACGGCGACGGCGTGCTGGTCGCCGCGTCGGAGGACCCGACCGAGACCCACGTCTGGTCGGTGCCGGCCTCCGGGCCGCCGCGGCGGCTCTCGCGCGAGCCGGGGCTGCACACCGCGGTCGCGGGCGGGCCGCTGCTGGTGCTCACCTCCGGCGGCCCCGACGACGACACGCCGCGGACGGTGGTGCTGCGCGACGGCGAGCAGGTGGCCGAGATCGCCTCCAACGCCGCCCCGCTCGGCCTGGTGCCGAGGGTCAGCCTGCACCGCACCGGCGAGCGCGCGCTGCGCAGCGCGCTGCTGCTGCCGAGCGGGGCGGAGCCGGACGGGCCGTTGCCGGTCCTGCTCAACCCCTACGGCGGCCCGCAAGCCCAGCGGGTGGTGGCCGCCCGTGGCGCCTACGCCGAGGCGCAGTGGTTCGCCGACCAGGGCTTCGCGGTGGTGGTCACCGACGGGCGCGGCACGCCGGGGCGCGGGCCGCGCTGGGAGCGGGCCGTCTGGCGCGACCTCGCCGGCCCGGTGCTCGAGGACCAGGTCGACGCGCTGCACGCCCTGGCGGCGGCCGACCCGCGGCTCGACCTCGGCAGGGTCGGCATCTGGGGCTGGTCGTTCGGCGGCTACCTCGCCGCCCTGGCGGTGCTGCGCCGGCCCGACGTGTTCCACGCCGCCGTCGCCGGCGCCCCGGTGACCGACTGGCGCCTGTACGACACCCACTACACCGAGCGCTACCTCGGCCTGCCCGACGCCGACGCGGAGGCGTACCGCTCGTCGGGCCTGCTGGCCGACGCGGCCAAGCTGGAGCGGCCCCTGCTGCTGGTGCACGGCCTCGCCGACGACAACGTGGTGGTCGCCCACACCCTGCGCCTGTCCGCGGTGCTGCTGGCCGCCGGCCGCCCGCACGCGGTGCTGCCGCTCGGCGGCGTCACCCACATGACCAGCAACGAGCTGGTGGCCGAGAACCTGCTCCGCCTGCAGCTCGGCTTCCTGCGCCAGGCCCTCGGCGTGGAAGCTGTCGACGGCGGCTGAAACGTTTGGGGTCCCGTCGGCGTATATCCATGTGGTACGCAATGCCGGTGGCGCAACCGGCGCAACCGGGCGATAGTGGGCACGAAGAGGGAACCTCGCGGGCCTTCGGGGAGTTCAACAACCAGGATGGAAGTCACCGCCGAAGTCCTCGGTAACCGCTACGAACTCGGCCGCCTCATCGGGGCGGGCGGTATGGCCGACGTCTACGAGGGGTTCGACCGCCTGCTCGGCCGGCAGGTCGCCGTCAAGATCCCCCACCCGCAGCTCGCCCGCGACCCCGCCTTCCTGGCCCGTTTCCGGCGTGAGGCGAGCATGGCGGCGAGCCTCACCCACCCGTGCGTGGTGGCGGTGTACGACTCGGGCCAGGACGACGGCATCAGCTACATGGTGATGGAGTACGTCGAGGGCGCCACCCTCTCGGAGGTGCTGCGCGCCGAGGGCGCGTTCGCGCCGGCCCGGGCGGCCGACCTGGCGATCGCGGTCTGCGGCGCGCTCGGCGCCGCCCACGCCAAGGGGCTGAT
The DNA here is from genome assembly GCA_036377075.1 of Actinomycetes bacterium. Taxonomy (GTDB): domain Bacteria; phylum Actinomycetota; class CALGFH01; order CALGFH01; family CALGFH01; genus DASUZB01. The sequence goes on from DASUZB010000311.1 coordinate 5,090, forward strand.
CCACCGGGACATCAAGCCGAGCAACATCATGCTGGCCAGGGACGGCCGGGTGAAGGTGATGGACTTCGGCGTCGCCCGCACGCTCACCGCCTCGGTGACGCTCACCGGCAGCGTCGGGATCGTCGGCACGGCCAAGTACATGTCGCCGGAGCAGGCCCGCGGCGCCGCCGTCGACGGGCGCTCGGACGTGTACTCGCTCGGCGTCTGCCTCTACGAGTGCCTCTCCGGCCGGCCGCCGTTCGAGGGCGACAGCCCGGTGGCGATCGCCACCCGCCACGTCTACGCCGCTCCGCCGCCGCTGCGCAGCCTGCGTCCCGAGCTGGCCCCCGCCTACGAGACGGTCACCGCCAGGGCGATGGCCAAGGACCCGGCCAGCCGCTACCAGACCGCCGCCGAGCTGGCCGAGGACCTGCAACGCGCCAAGGCCGGTCTCCCGGTGGCCGCGCCGCGCCACGCCGAGCCGGTGGCGCCGCGGACCACCCCGGGCGCGACCGCGGGCGAGCTGGTGCCGGCGGACGCGGCGGTCCCCCGGCGGCGGGGGCGCACGACCTCGGTCGCCTCCGGCCTGCTTCGCTGGCCGGTGGTGCTGGGGCTGGCCGTGCTCGCCGGGGTGGGGCTGTTCCTCGCCGGCTGGCCACCGTCGGGCCGTCCCCAGGCGCAGGACCAGCAGTCCGGCCCGCCCGGGCAGGCCGGCGAGGCGCCAGGCGCCGACTTCGGCTCGACCCCCGGGTCGACCACCGACACCAGCGTGCTCCCCGGGGACCTGCGCGTCCCCGACGTGCGCGGCCAGACCCTGGCCACCGCCATGCGCCGGCTCGCCGCTGCCGGCTTCGGCCCCGGCCGGGTGAAGGTCCAGCGCGGCTTCTTCCCCAGCCGCCCCGAGGGCGTCGTGGTCGCCCAGTCCCCCGCGCCCGGCACGCTCGCCGGTCAGGGCGACGTGGTGGTGCTGACCGTCAACCGGGTGGGGCCGGGGGTGACGTCGTCGACCACGCCCGAGCCGACCTCCTCGACCCGCGCGGGGACCACTACCAGCACGTCCACCAGCACGTCCACGACCACCACGACCACGACGACCACGTCGACCCTGCCGCCCGCCGCGCCCTGACCGCGACGGCGGCGCCGCACGCCCGGCCGGTCAGTCGCCGGCCGCGTCCCGAGCGACGGGCCTCACCCGCCCGACGCGGGGGCCTGGCCGGCGACGCGGCCGTCGCGGTAGCCGGCGGCGACCATGGCGACGAACCGGTAGACGGCGTCCTCGCCGGGGGCGAGCGGGCCCGGCCGGTAGCCGGGTGAGGCCACGCCGCGCTGCACCGACTCGCAGGCGCGCCAGTCCTGCCGGTTGGTCAGGTCCCAGAAGTCGACCGCCGGGGCGGGGTCGAAGCCGTCGGCGGCGAGCGCCTCGGGCGCGAACAGCCACTCGCAGACGACCCGGGTGCGGCCGGGGTCGAGCGGCTCGAGGCGGTGGGTGAGGACGTAGTCGGGGTGCGCGCTGACCAGCAGGTTGGGGAACAGCCCCACGTACAGGACCTGGCGCCGCGCTGCCGCGTCGAGGCCGCGCAGCGGCGCCGCCGTGCGGGCGCCGCCCAGCGCCATGGAGGCCGCCCGCGGCCGCAGCTCCATGGCCCCGCCGACCCAGGCGCCGCGCGGCGCCAGGTTGCGCCCGCTGTCCGGCGGGCTCAGCCGGCACAGCTCCGGGTGGATGCTGGGGCAGTGGTAGCACTCGTGGTAGTTCTCGACCAGCAGCTTCCAGTTGGCCCGCACGACGTACGCCTGGCGGGCCGCGGCGACCAGCCGGGCCGGCTCCCAGGGGTCGAGCAGGCCGCTGAGGTCGCCCGCGTACGCCGCCACGCCGGGCGCCTCCCCGCCGAGGTCGACCAGGACGAAGCCGTGCCAGGTGGCGAGCCGGACCGGCGCGCCGCCCGGGCCGACGGCGCGCAGGGCGCCGTCCTGGTCGACCTCGACCACCACCGGGATGCCGGCGACGTCCGTGGCCAGTGGCTCCCCGCGCGCGGCGTCGGCGGCGCGGCCGACGCAGTACCAGGAGCCGGCCAGGAACCGGCCCCGCTCCCAGGCGAACACCGCCGGCGCGGTGTAGGCCTCGCCGGGCAGGGCGCGGCTCCTCCCGAACGGCGCCAGCGCCGCCGCCACCGCCGCGGCGTCCAGCGCCGCGGCCGCCCCGGTCACGGCCTGCTGACCTCCCGGGCGAAGGTCTCGAAGGCGTTGACGTAGCGGGCGACGTCGTCGTCGGTGTGCTGCACCGACAGGGTCCACTGCTCGTCGATGCCCGGGGTCATGAACACGCCCTCGGTCATCTCGTACAGCCAGGAGAGGTAGGAGAGGTCCGCGTCGACGCCGGGCGAGTCGAAGCCGGCGTAGCCGCGGTAGTCCCGCAGCCGCTCGGGGGCGTACATGACCGCGCCCTTGGCGCCCATGCCGGTGGTGTACATGGGCAGGTCGTAGGCGTCGATGACGCGCTGGCAGCCGGCCAGCTGGGCGTCGTTGAGCCGGTTGAGGTGGTCGTAGGCGCCGGGCGTGAGGACCTCGGTCAGGGCGACCAGCCCGGCCCTGGCGGACAGCGGGTTGCCGTTGAACGTGCCGAGCTGCGGCACGCCGTCCTTGGCGATCTCCGCCATCAGGTCGCCGCGGCCGCCGAAGGCGCCGAACGGCACGCCCCCGCCGACCGCCTTGGCGAAGCACTTGAGGTCGGGCGCGACGCCGAAGACCTCCTCGGCGCCGCCGTAGGCGATCGTCGCCCCGGTCTTGACCTCGTCCCAGATGAGCACCACGTCGTGGCGGGTGCAGACGTCGCGGACGGCCTGCAGGTAGCCGGGCTCCGGGTCGATGATGCCGACGTTCATCATCACCGGCTCCATGATCAGCGCGGCGACCCGTCCGGCGTTCGCGGTGAGCAGGCGGTCGAGCGCCTCGGCGTCGTTGTACGGGACGATCAGGGTGAGGTCGGTGACCGCTGGCGGGGTGCCCTGGCCGAACGGGACGCTCGCCGGTGTGGCCCGCGGCCCCATGGCGTCCTTGCTGGGCCGGATCGAGACCAGCACCGACTCGTGGTGGCCGTGGTAGGAGCCCTCGATCTTGACGATCGCGTCACGGCCGGTGACGCCCCGTGCCAGCCGGATGGCGTCCATGGTGGCCTCGGTGCCCGAGTTGGTGAAGCGGATCTGGTCGAGCTGGAAGCGCTGGCAGATCTCCTCGGCCAGCAGGGTGGTCTCGGCCACCGGCTGGGCGAAGTGGGTGCCGGTGCCGAGCCGCTCGGTCAGCGCCTGGACGATCTTGGGGTGGGCGTGGCCGACCGCCATCACCCCGAAGCCGTTGTGGTAGTCGGAGTACTCGTTGCCGTCGACGTCCCAGACCCGGCTGCCCTTGCCGCGCTCGAAGAAGATCGGGTACGGCGGGGAGTCCTGGAACGACGACGGCACCCCGAGCGGCAGCGACTTCAGCGAGCGCTCGCGCCACTCGCGCGACTTGGGGGTGCGTTGGTGGACGAGCTGGGTGCGCGACTCGGTGAGCGCCTCGATGCGCTCCTGCGGTGGCCGCTGGCTCATGTGTGATCACGCTCCTGGCGAGGCAGGGACCCTCGCCCGGCACCTCGCCGAAGCCACCATACTGGCAGGAACGGGCCACGCAAATGTCCTGACCGGCAACGGCGGCGGTCGCGGGACGCCAGGCTGGAGCGCCGCGGGCCGCTAGATGCTGTGGGTCAGGGCGCCGTCGACCAGCACGGTGGTGCCGGTGACGTAGGAGGCGGGCGCGGAGCAGAGGAACGCCGCCGCCGCGGCCACCTCCTCGGGGCTGCCCAAGCGCCCGGCCGGGACGTTCTCGGCGGCCCAGCGCTCCGCCCCGGCCCTGCCGCCGGACATCTCGTAGGCGCGCTCGGTGGCGATGCGGCCGGGCAGGATGGTGTTGAGGGTGACGCCGTCGCCGGCGACCTGGCGGGCGAGGGTCTTGAAGGCGCCGAGCATCCCGATGCGGTGGGAGTTGGAGAGCATCAGGGTGGCGATCGGCTCGCGCACGGCGCTCGATGAGATGTTGACCACCCGCCCCCAGCCGCGCGCCCGCATCCCGGGCAGTACCACCGTGACCAGCGCCATCGGCGCGAGCACCAGGTTGCGGTAGGCGTCCTCCCACTGCGCGCGGGAGAAGGCGAGCGCGTCCGGGTCGTGGGGTGGCCCGCCGGTGTTGGTGACCAGGACGTCGACCGGGCCGAGCGCGGCCTCGGCCCGCTCGACCAGCACGGCGGCCCCGTCGAGGTCGCCGCTGTCGTGCACCAGCCCGGTGGCGCCGAGGCGCGCGGCGGCGGCGTCGATGCGCCCGCGGTCCCGTGAGCTGACCGCCACCCGGGCGCCCTCGGCGGCGAGCGCCTGGGCGACGGCGAAGCCGATCCCCTGGGAGGCGCCGGTCACCAGCGCCACCTTCCCGGCGATGCCAAGGTCCATGCTCAGCCTCCCTTGTTCAAACGGTCAGTGGGCCTGCGCCGCTCTGTGCGCTGGCTTCCCCCGTCGCTCCGTCGTCGCCAGGGGCTCCTCCCTCGCTCCTCCGTCCAGCCAGCGCGCGGCTCCGGCCCACCTCCCTAAACCCCAGTGCTTCGGGCTCCTCAGTCGCTCCTGGAGTCCATCCAGCGCCCGGCTCCGGCCCACCTCCTGGTCGTGGGGTGTCCCGGAGGCTACTGGATCGGCGGCGCCGGGTGGTCCGTGGGACGTCGGAGATGCGGATGCTGACGGCGTGGTGCGGTAGGTTGTCGGGCACGCAGGACCGAGGAGGAGCAGAGCCGTGCCCCTGGAACGAAGAGGTCGTCCCCCCGCCGACCCGCAGCAGTCGTCGCTCGAACGCCAACCGGCCGACGAGCAGCCCGAGGAGGAGGCCGCGGACGACGGCCTCGACTGGCTGCGCGAGCACCTGGAGGCAAGGCAGGCGGGCGCCGTGGCCGAGAACCAGCCGATGCCGCCCCTGGCCGCCGAGCCCGGGCGCGGCGCCCCGCCCGGGCAGCCGGACTTCGGCGACCCCGAGTTCGACCAGACCCTCGGCGACGAACCGGGGTTCGACCAGACGCTGGGCACGGTGGGGGAGTTCGACCAGACCGGCCAGCCGCCCCCGGCGGCGCCGGGCGGCGAGTCGCCCGCCGTGCGCCGGCTGCGCGAGGCCGCGGCCGAGCCGGACGAGTCGTACGCGCTGACCGGCCCGGCGGTCGCGGAGCAGCCGGCGCCGGGCGGCGAGGCGGCGCCCGACCCGGGCGCCACCGCGGCGGCGGAGCCGGTCGCTGCCGCGCCGCCCGACCCGGCGCGGCTGGCGGGTCGCTCCACGCCGATCCGCCCGGCGCCGGCGCCGCCGCCGATCCGCCCCGCCGAGTCGCTGCAGCCGCCAGGGGACGCGCTGTCCGAGATCTGGGGCGGGCCGCTCGAGCCGCTCGAGCCGCCCGAGCCGCTCGCGCCCGGCGAGCCGGCAACCGCCGAGCCGGCGGGCGAGCCGCCGCCGGCGAGCCGGCCCCAGCTACCCCCCACCCCGGCCGACCTGGCCGAGCAGCGCGCCGCCGGCGACCGGCCCACGGTCGAGGCGCCACTGCCTGGCTGGGACGACCTCACCCCCGAGAAGCTGGTCAAGCGCCAGCCGGGCGGCCCGACCAGCGGCTGGCAGGGTTTGGTGTACCGGATCACCGACGGCCGCATCCGGCCCCGCCCCGGCCGTGCCGAGCGCGCCAGGCGGGAGCTCGCCGCGCGCGTCGCCAGGCCGATCACCGGCTGCCGGCGGGTGGCCGTGTTCACCCTCAAGGGCGGGGTGGGCAAGACCACCACCACCGTCGGCCTGGGCACCACCTTCGCCACCCACCGGGCCGACCGGGTGGTGGCGGTCGACGGCAGCCCCGACGCCGGCACCCTCGGCGCCCGCGTGCGCGGCGGCGAGGGCCGCTCGCCGCGGGACCTGATCGCCGGGGCGTCGTCGCTGGCCCGCTACGCCGACGTCCGCGCGAACATCACCCAGACCCCGACCGGGCTGGAGGTGGTCGCCTCCACCATGGACCCGAGCATCTCGGAGGGGTTCAACGAGAACGACTACCGCAAGATCGCGGCCATCCTGGAGCGCTTCTACTCGCTGATCCTCACCGACTGCGGCCCCGGCGCGCTCCACAGCGTCATCTGGCCGGTCCTGCGCCAGGCCGACCAGCTGCTGATCGTCTGCGCCCCCAGCGTCGACGGCGCGCGCTCGGCCAGCCTCACCCTCGACTGGCTGGAGCAGCACAACTTCGACAAGCTGGCCCGCTCCGCGGTGGTGGTGCTCAACGCCGTCCGCCCCAAGGCGGCGGTCAACCTGGCCCAGCTCGAGGAGCACTTCACCCGGCGTTGCCGGGCGGTGGTGCAGGTGCCGTTCGACCGGCACCTCGAGACCGGCGCCGAGATCGACCTGGGTGAGCTCGCGCCCGAGACCCGCGACGCCTACCTGCGGCTGGCCGCCGCCGTGGCCGACGGCTTCGGCGCCCCCAGCCGCGCCGGCGACGCGGCCTGAGGCAGGCACCGGCCGGAAACCGGCTGCGCGCCCGCCGCGCGGCGGTCCTCAGGGGCGTCCCGGGTAGCGGGCGCGCTCGTGCAGCAGGCGGCGGTCGAGGGAGCGGCTGATCGCCACGGCCTCGCCGTGCAGGCGCATGGCGAGCGCCTCGTCGCCGAGCTGCCGGTGCGCCAGGGCGAGGTGGTCGAGCGCCCTGACGACCTCCCGGTGCCTGAGGCCGTGGACCTCGCGGGCGAGCCCGAGCGCCCGGTCGAGGTAGGGCACGGCTAGGTCGGGCCGCTGCATGCGCAGCAGGTGGACGCCGACCTCGTTGAGCACCGTCGGCAGTTCCGGGGTGCGCACGCCGAGCGCCAGGGCGTGCCGGACGGCGGCCTCGGCGTGCGGCAGCAGCCGGCTCGGCTCGGCCCAGGCCGGGCGCTCGCCGTCGCCGGCCGGCAGGGCGAGCGCGATCCCGAGCACCCGCAGCGCGTAGGCCGCCCAGGTTCTGACGCCCTCGCCGCCGAGCGCGCTGCCGACGGCGACCTGCGCCAGCGGCGGGACGGCGAGCCGGTCGCCGGCGTGCGCCACCATCCCGCGCTGCGCCAGGGTCGCCAGCGCGGCCCGGAACGCCTGCGGGTCGCGCAGGCTGGCGCCGAGCTCGCCGGGCAGGACGACCCCGGTCATCGCCAGGAGCCCGACCGGGATGGCATCGGAGTCCAGGAACGCCGCGAGCTGCAGCAGCGCCGCGGCCTGCGGCGACGCCCGCCGCAGCCGCTTGAGCGCCTGGTCCCAGTGCAGGATCTCCTGCCGCCCCGACCCGCCGAACGCCTCCCCGGCCGGCCGGGGGCCGCCCGTGCGGCCGTTCACCGGCTCGTACGGGCCTTCCGCCTGATGCCGTCCCGCACCCGGCGGGCCAGCGGCCGACCCGGGAGGAACCGGCTCCCCGTGAATCGGCTCCCGGTGGCCGCCCGTGGCGGCACCGGGGCCCGCCGGGCGCTGAGCGCCCTGCTGGACCGGCGGCCCGCCCGTCCGTGGCCCGGGGCGCGGCGGCCGCCGCTCGACCCAGGGGTCGTCCACGGCCGGCGGCTCCTGGCGCGCCGGCCGCTCGGCGGCCTGCCGCCCGGGTGGCGGGTCCTCCCAGGGCGGTCGCTGCGGCTGCCGCTCGACCCACGGGTCCCCCGCGGGAGGCGCCGGGCGTGGCGGCGGCGGCCCGGCGGGCGGTGGGCCGGCGGGACGGGGCGGAGGTCCGGTGGGCTGGGACGGTGGGACGGCGTGGGGCGGGGCGGGTCCCCTCCGCACCGCCGGCGGGACGGTGGAGGGCATGCCGGGCGGTGCGCCGAGGCGGCCGGGCTCGGCCGCACGCGGCCGAGCCGTCGACAGCGGCCTCGAGCTGGACAGCTCCTCCCAGCCCGGAGAGGTCGCGGTGATCAGCACGCGGCCTCGGCCGGCCCGGGGGATGTACGGGGCGATCTCCTCCGGTGCCGGCGCGCCGTCCAGCACCAGCAGCCAGGGGCCGTGGCGCTCGTCCTCCAGCCAGCGGCGCAGCTCCGGCACGGCCCGCAGCAGGTCCGAGTGCGCCGGCAGGCCCAGCTCGGCCGCCAGGGCGCGCCAGTCCTCGGCCAGCAGTGCCGGGTCGTGGGCACGCAGCCACCAGCAGACCCGGTACTCCCCGGCGTGCAGGCCGGCGTAGCGGACCATCGCGCTGGCCGGGCCGACCGCCCCTGGGCCGACGAGCGTGACGACCCGCTCGCCGCGCTCCACCACCCGGCTACGGATCTCGGCCATGAGCCAGTCGCCGGCGTCGAGCGGCCGTGAACCGGCCTGCGGCAGGTTGCTGATCGGGCCGTCCCGCTCGGCCCCGGCAGCCTGCGACCCTGGCCGGTGGATGTCGGTCGGCGCCACCGCCCCCCGACGGGAGCGGTCGCGGCCGGATCCCGGCACCGGCCCTGGCGCCGCCGTCACCGCACCCGGCGTGGCGGGCGCGGGCCCGGCCGGGCCGCGCCGACCTGGCGGCAGGATCTCGCTCGGGAAGGCTCGCTCCGCGGCCAAGTCGGCTCCGGAACCGTCCCGACCGGCGACGTCCTCGCCGGGCCACCATGCGCGGGGCGGTGGTTGCGGCGGCGCTGCCGGCGCCGCCGCAACCGTGGCATCCACGCCAGGCTCGGCCGCGCGGCCGTTGGGCCGTGACGGGCCGGGCACCGGGGGTGGGGCGCCCCAGCCGTCGAGGAGGCCGTCCTGCCGGGGCTCGGACACGAGCGGCCCGCTGGGAACCTGGGCACCCGGCGGGCCGGTGGGCAGCGCCGCACGGACGGGGACGCGGCGTGGGGGCGGCTCGGCGCGCGGCGGCGCCGGCGGGAACGAGGGCTCCAGGCCCGGGCGCTGGCCGGGCGCGTCGGTCACCGGCACCAGCGGCGCCTCCTCCCCGGGCAGGCGCCACTCGGGCTCGGCGTCGGGGCCGTCCGCGCGGCCGCGGGCCGGGTCGTCGACCCGCGCGACCGGCACGTCGGCGCCGGTGTTGGGCAGCCAGCACTCCGGCGGCGGGTCGCCCGCCCCGGTCAGCTCCGCGGTCACGAACTCGCAGAGCTCGGCGAACGAGACCAGCCCGTCGCGGTTGCGGTCGGCGGCACGCCCCGCCGTCAGGCCCGCGGCAACCACCTCGGTGAACGCGCTCACCCGGTCGCCGTCGTCGGCCCGGCGGACCCCGAACGGGCTCGCCAGGACCAGGCGCTTCAGCCCGGCGAGCGGCGCCGACGGCGACTCCTGCCAGGCGTCGCCGTAGCGGCAGTCCAGGACGATCAGCACCGCCGCGGCCGGGGAGGCGTCGGCCAGCTGGCCGACGGCCTCGGCCGGGACGGCGGTCGAGACGGGGAACTGCGCCATCGTGTCGCTGCTGCCCAGGTGCAGCGCGCCACGCTCGTCGGCCAGGCCGTGGCCGCTGTAGAACAGCAGGAGCTGGTCGTGTGGCCCGGCACCGTCGAAGAAGGCCCGCAGGGCCGCGAGCACCCGCTCGCGTGGCGCGTCGATGACCACCTGCACGTGGTGGCGGGCGTGCAGGCCACGTCCGGGGTCGGTGAGGGCCGCGCGCATCGCGGCCACGTCGCCCGGCGGCGAGCGCAGCGGGCCGAACCGCTCCCCGCCGCCCCCCAGGCGCCCGTTGCCGATCAGCAGCGCACGATGGGTACGCCCCGTCGCCCAGTTCGGCGCGTTCGCCAAGTCAGGAGTTCCCGAGCATACCGACCAGCTGCCCCCCGCCGGTCCCGAGCCCGGCACCTGGCCCGCACGCACGCCGGAGCTGCCGGGACACCATCAGAACTGCCAACCACCGACTCCTACCGCTGCGGAGTCCAACCTGCCGTCCGCCCCATGATCCCTTCTCGCAGGAGAACCAGCAAAGACTGAACCAGGATGGCGACCGGTGCAATGCGCGGCCCCGTGACCAGGTCAGAGGTCGCGGTGGCGGAACGCCGCCACGGCGAGGGCCATGCAGGCCGCCGGGTAGGCGAGCGCCCAGCCGAGCATGGCCGGCGCGATCGGGGTGGTGGACGCGAACGGCAGCACGGGAACGCCCTGGCTCAGGAACGAGCCGGCGGCCACGAGGCTCGGCGGCAGCAGGTGGTAGGAGGCCCCGCGCCAGACCGCGTCGGCCGGCAGCAGCAGGCTCACGGCGGTGCCCAGGTTCGCCATCAGGTCGTTGCCGGGCGGGACCGCCGTGCCGATGAACTCGACGACCCCCCCGAGCCACGCGAGCCCGAACAGCGCCAGCATGACGACCCCGTTGGCGAGCGTCGGCAGGACGGTGCTGCCGAGCAGGCTCACCGCGAGCAGGACCAGCACCTGCAGGACCATGAGGCCCACCACCCTGGCGTCGTCGCCGGCCTCGTAGCCGGCGACGATCCGGGCGGTCAGCAGCAGCACGCCGCTCATCACCACCACGTAGGCGGTGAGCATGCCCGCCAGGGCGAGGAAGCGGCCGAGGAGGTACTCCAGGCGGCTGAGGGGGCGGGCGAGCACGGCGTGGAGCGCGCCGGAGTCGACCTCCGGCGAGACCGACGCGACCCCGAGGAACAACGCCAGCAGCGCGGCGAGGAACTGGACCCCGTACAGCCCGAGCACGACCAGGACGGTCGACACGACCAGCAGCGCCTGCCGCGGGGCGACGACCACGCCGTTGGGGCCGTTCTCGCCGGCGGCGCCGAGCAGGTCCCGCTGCTGGGTGTGGTAGAGGAGGGTGAACCCGAGCGCGAACAGGGCGAGGAACGCGACGCTGAGCACGGCGCCGGCGAGCAGCAGCCGGCGCCGGCGCGCCTCCAGCACGGTCCAGCGCGCGACGACCAGCAGGTTCACGGCTCCCCCTCCGGCCCGACCAGGTCCACGAACACGTCCTCCAGGGAGCGCTGCACCGGCACCAGCCCGTGCAGGCGGTAGCCCGACCTGACCAGCACCGCGGCGAGGTCGGGCGCGACGTCGAGGGCCTCGACGTCGAGGGTGACGGCGGTGCCCTCGACCCGGGCGACCTTCCCGTACCGGCCCAGCAGGGCGAGCAGGCCGGCGTCGACGCGGTCGAGCAGGAGCCGCAGCTGGGTGACCGCCCCGGCGAGGTCGTCGAGCGGCCCGCTGGCGACCACCCGGCCCCCGTTGACGATGGCCACCCGGTCGCACACCGCCTCCACCTCGGTGAGCAGGTGGGAGTTGAGGAACACCGTGACCCCTTCGGCGGCCAGCTCCCGCACCAGCCCGCGCACGTCGCGGCGGCCGACCGGGTCGAGGGCGGAGGTCGGCTCGTCGAGCAGGACCAGGTCGGGCCGGTGCAGCAGCGCGAGGGCCAGGCCGAGCCGCTGGGTCATCCCCTTGGAGTAGCGGCGCACCCGCTCGCCGCCACGGCCGGCGAGCCCGACGCGCCGCAGCACCTCGGGGATGCGCTCGCGCCGTCCGGCGGCGCCGAGCCCGCTCAGGCGGCCGTGGAAGTCGAGCAGCTCGACGCCGGTGGCCCACTCCTGGAAGCGGAAGTGCTCGGGAAGGTAGCCGACGCGGCGGCGGGCGGCCGGGTCGGCCGGTGGCCGGCCGAACACCAGCGCCTGCCCGCCGCTGGGACGGACCAGTCCCAGCAGGATCTTCATGGCGGTGGTCTTGCCGGCGCCGTTGGGGCCGAGGAAGCCGAAGACCTCCCCGGCGCCGACCTCGAGGGTCAGGTCGTGGAGCGCCACCCGCTGGCCGAACGCCTTGTGCAGGGCGGACGTGGCGATCGCCGGGACTGGCTTCCCGGTCCCGGCGGCGCGGTCCTGCTGGTCAGCCGAGGCTGTTGGCGACATCGAGCGCCTCGTCGGCTCCCAGGATGCCGGCGACACCCCAGACGTACGCTCCCCGCTTCCACAGCAGGGCGTGCAGCCTGTCGGTGGCGTC
>DASUZB010000312.1:0-16809 GCA_036377075.1 Actinomycetes bacterium
GCCCTGGTCGGGTTGACCAGGTATGTCAACCGGGCGCACCTGGTGCGGGCGACGTTGGAGTCGATGTGCTACCAGTCCCGCGACGTGGCCGAGGCGGTGGCGCAGGACTCCGGCAAGCCGCTGCCGGACCTGCGGGTCGACGGCGGCGCGGTCAAGAACGACTTCCTGATGCAGCTGCAGGCCGACGTCCTGGGCATCCCGGTGATCCGCCCGCAGGTCCAGGAGACCACCGCCCTCGGGGCGGCGTACCTGGCCGGGTTGGCGACGGGGTACTGGTCGAGCCTGGACGAGATGCGCGACAACTGGCAGGTCGACCGCGTCTTCGAACCCTCCTGGTCGGAGGACCAGCGCGAGCACGGCTACGCGCAGTGGAAGAAGGCGGTCGAACGCACCCGGGCCTGGCTCGACTGACCACCGACCCGCCGAGGCGGCCAAGGCACCGGAGCCCGGTCGGACCCCCGCTCGCAGCGACTGCCCTTCCTCGGAGCGGAGAGCGGGGGTCCGACCGGGCCACCACGGCGACCACGAGACCCTAGCCCACGACCCCCGGAGAGGAGACGAGCGAAGGACAGGCGGCGAGTGGGTGCAGCCGCCGATGGCCGTGCGTCCGGATACGCGTGGCGAGTTGTAGCGGGCCTCAAGGAGGGGTGGCATGAAGAAGCTGATCAACCAGGTCGACCAGTTCGTGCGGGAGTCCCTCGAGGGAGTCGCGCGGGCGCACGGCGACCTGGTGCGGGTGAACTACGACCCGGCCTGCGTCTACCGGGCGGATGCACCACGGCAGGGCAAGGTCGCCCTCGTATCGGGCGGCGGCTCCGGCCACGAGCCCATGCACGGCGGGTTCGTCGGCAGGGGCATGCTCGACGCCGCCTGTCCGGGGGAGGTGTTCACCTCCCCGACGCCCGACCAGATGGAGTGGGCGACCCAGAAGGTCGACGGCGGTGCCGGGGTGTTGCACATCGTCAAGAACTACTCCGGCGACATCATGAACTTCGAGATGGCCGCCGAGCTCGCCAGCGAGGCCGGCAGCCAGGTCGAGAGCGTCGTCATCGACGACGACGTCGCCGTGCGCGACTCCCTCTACACCCAGGGCCGACGCGGCGTCGGCGGCACCGTGCTGCTCGAGAAGCTGGCCGGCGCCAAGGCCGAGGAGGGCGCCGACCTCAAGGCCGTGACCGAGCTGTCCAAGGACGTCATCGCCAACGTCCGCAGTATGGGCCTCGCCCTGACCTCCTGCACCGTCCCGGCGGCGGGGACGCCGACCTTCGAGCTCGGCGACGACGAGGTCGAGATCGGCATCGGCATCCACGGCGAGCCCGGTCGCGAGCGGATCAGCATGGAATCGGCCGACCAGCTCACCGAGCGGCTGGCCGGTCCGGTCATCGAAGACCTGGGCCTCAACCAGGGCGAGCAGGTCATCGCGTTCGTCAACTCCATGGGCGGCACGCCCCTGGCCGAGCTCTACGTCGTCTACCGCCACCTGGCCCAGCTGCTCGACGCCGGCGGCGTGCAGATCGCCCGCAGCCTGGTCGGCCCCTACATCACCTCCCTGGAGATGCAGGGCTGCTCCATCACCCTGCTCCGCGTCGACGACGAGAAGCTGCGCCTCTGGGACGCCCCCGTCCTGACCCCCGGCCTCCGCTGGGGCGTCTGACCCAACCACAACCGATAGCCCAACCCCGCGGGCGACGCCAAGGACGGCACAGAACGGCAAACAGCCGGAGCCCGGTCGGACCCCCGCTCGCAGCGACCGCTCTTCCTCGGAGCGGAGAGCGGGGGTCCGACCGGGCCACCACGGCGACCAACCGACAACTGACCATAAGGAGAAAGGAGCCCGCCCCATGTTCTCCTCTGGACAGGCCGTGGCCTGGGTGCGCCGGACCGCGGCGGTGATCGAGGAGCACGCCACCGAGCTGACCAAGCTCGACGCCGCCATCGGGGACGGCGACCACGGCACCAACATGGCGCGCGGCTTCCGCACCGTCAGCGAGCGCCTCGGCGGGCTGCCGGCCGATGCCACCATCGCCGCCGTCTTCAAGGCCGTCAGCATGGCCCTGATCAGCAAGGTCGGCGGCGCCTCCGGCCCGCTGTACGGCTCCTTCTACCTGGCCGTCGGCCGCAGCCTCGGCGACCAGGCCGAGGTGGACGACGCCGCCCTCGCCGCCGGCCTGCGCGCCGGACTCGACGGCGTCGTCGCTCGGGGCAAGGCCCAGCTCGAGGACAAGACCATGGTCGACGCCCTCCACCCCGCCCTGGAGGCGCTCGACGCCGCCCTGGCCGACGGCCAGGACCTTGGCGGCGCACTGGACGCGGCCGAGGCCGCCGCCCGCAAGGGCGTCGCGGCCACCATCCCGCTGGTGGCACGCAAGGGGCGGGCCAGCTACCTGGGCGAGCGCTCCCGCGACCACCAGGACCCGGGAGCCACCTCCACCCACCTCATCGTGGAGGCCCTCGCCGACGTGGTGAACGGCCGATGACCGTCGGCCTGGTGATCGTCTCGCACTCCGCCAAGGTCGCCGAGGGCGTGGTCGAGCTCGCCGGGCAGATGGCCGAGGAGGTCCGCGTGCTCGCCGCCGGCGGCACGGACGACGGGGAGATCGGTACCTCCGCCACCAAGATCGCCGCCGCGATCGAGGCCGCCGACTCCGGCGACGGCGCGCTCGTCCTCGTCGACCTCGGCTCCGCCGTCCTCTCCGCCCGCATGGCCATCGAGGAGCTGGTCGGCGACGAGTACCGCGAGCGGGTGCGCATCTCGGAGGGGCCGCTGGTCGAGGGCGCCGTGATCGGCGCCGTCCAGGCGAGCACCGGTTCCAGCCTGGAGGAGGTCGACATGGCCGCCACCCGGGCGGCGGCCATGCGGAAGGCCAAGGACTGAGCCGGATCCTCCGTCACCATCGTGCCGCATACGTTTCCTAGTGATTCATAGCTACGCATCTCGGGCGAAGCCTGGTAGCGTGCCGGCGGCGCGAAGCGACCGTCGAGGGGAGGCCGCGTGAGGGAGTTCGCGGCCGAGCTGCTGGTCGACCGGCTGGTGGACTGGGGCGTCGACACCGTCTTCGGCCTCCCGGGCGAGCACGACGCCGGGGTCGCGGCCGCGCTGGCCGCGAGGGCGGGGAAGATCCGCCTGGTCCGGGTGCGGCACGAGGAGGCCGCGGCCTTCATGGCGACCGGCTACGCCAAGGCCACCGGGCGGCCGGGGACGTGCCTGGCGACCTCGGGCCCCGGCGCGGTCCACCTGCTCAACGGCCTCTACGACGCCAAGCTCGACCACCAGCCGGTGCTGGCCGTCACCGAGCTGGAGGAGAGCCGCCTGCTCGGCACCCCCTTCCACGCCGACGTCCACCTCGACCGGCTGTTCGAGGACGTCGCCGACTACAACGTGCGGGTGAACGTGCCCGCGCAGATCCCCGCGGTGGTCGACATCGCCCTCGGCCACGCCGCCACCAAGGGCGCCGTCTCCCACATCACCTTCCCGCCCGGCCTCGACAAGGGCGGCGAGACCGACTACTGGGTGGCGAGGACGCCGTCGACGGCGCCGGCCACCGCGCCGCTGTTCCTGCCCTCGCCCGGCGTGCCGCCACCGGCCGAGCTGCGGCGCGCCGCCGCCGCCCTCAACCAGGGCTCCCGGCGGGTGGTGCTGGCCGGCGTCGGCGCCCAGGGCGCCCGCGGCGAGCTGCTCGCCGTGGCCGAGCGGCTCGCGAGCCCCATCGTGAAGTCCCTGCCGGGCAAGGCGACCGTGCCCGACGACCACCCGCTCTCGACCGGCTGCATCGGCGTCCTCGGCACGCGCCCGGCCGAGGACGCGCTCGCCGCGGCCGACGCCCTGCTGGTGGTCGGCACCAACTTCCCTTGGACGGCGCACCTGCCCGACCCGGGCAAGGTCCACACCGTGCAGGTCGAGACCGACCTCGCCCGGGTGGGCGCGCCGACGCCGACCGAGGTCCCGCTGGTCGGGGACGCCGCCGAGACCCTGCGGGCGCTGCTGCCCCTGCTCGACCGCGCCGAGGACCGCTCCTTCCTCGGCGCGGCGCAGCAGGGCATGGTCGAGTGGCGCGAGCGGCTCGCCGCGTGCGAGGACGCCGCCCGCGCTCCGATCGCGCCGCGCTACCTGGCCCGCGTGGTCGACCGGCTGGCCGCGGCCGACGCCATCCTCGCCTCGGACTCCGGCGCGTGCGCGACCTGGTCGGCGCACCACTTCGAGGTCACCGCCGGCCGCCACTACCTGCTGTCGGCGAACCTGAGCAGGATGCCCGCCGGCCTGCCGTACGCGATCGCGGCGCAGTGGGCGCACCCGGGCAGGCAGGTGATCGCGTTCGTCGCCGCCGAGGGCTTGGCCCAGCTGATGGCGGAGCTGCTCACCGCCGTCCGCCACCAGCTCCCCGTCAAGGTGGTGGTCGCCAACCCGGCGGAGCCGGACGACGGGCCGCCACCCGACTTCGCCCGCTGGGCGCGGGCCTGCGGCTGGCTCGGCTTCCGCGTCGAGCAGCCAGAGGAGCTCCCCGAGGTGGTCCGCGCCGCCTTCGCGCACCCTGGGCCGTCCCTGGTCGACGCCCTGGTCGGCGCGGACGAGCCGGTCGGCTAGCCAGGCTCGACCAGGCGGCCGCCGAAGGAGTCGTCCCGGTAGTCGAGGTTCTTCTGAAGGTGGACCACCGTGCCGTCCGCCGGCTTGGAGACGAACTGGACCTTGTCCACCAGAGCGGCCATCAGCCCGAGGCCGCGTCCGCGCTCCGCCTCCTCGTCGTTGACCAGACGCCGGGGCCGGCTGGGGTCGAAGCCCTGGCCGACGTCCACGACGCGAAGCTCGCAGCACTGCTCGTCGATCTCCACGCGGACGTCGTACTCGTCGCCGGGGCTGGCGTGGAGCAGCACGTTGGTGCACGCCTCGCTGAGGGCCAGCTCGACGTCGTGGGTGCAGTCCTCGGTGACGCCGACCTCGGCGAGGGCGTGCCGCACGAAGTGCCTGGCCACCTGGATGCTCTCCGCATCGCGCGGCAGGCTCAGGCTGAGCGCGATCTCCACCGTCGCCGCTCCTTCCCCGTCCCGTGAAGGCCTACCCCGTCAGCGGCGGCGTATGCATGGTCGAGGACTTGGACGGGGTGGTAGACGGGCAGGCCGGTGGCCTTGGCGATGTGCCAGCGGCAGGTCTCGGAGTCGCACACCACGAAGTCCGCGCCGGCCGCCGCCACCTGGTCGAACAGGCCGCGGCCGACGTCCATGGCGACCTGGTACTTCTCCACCTTGGTGCCGTAGGTGCCGGCGGTGCCGCAGCAGCCGCTGCGCGAGCGCTCCACCTCCAGCCCGGGCACCAGGCGGAGCAGGTCGAGCGCTGGCGTGCCGACCCCGTGGGCCATCAGCTGGCAGGGCGGGTGGTAGACCGCCCTGGCCTCGATGCGGCCGAGGCCGGTGTCCAGTTCGCCCTGGTCGTGCATTTCGACCAGCAGCTCGCAGACGTCCCAGACGGCCGTGGCGACCCGCCCGGCCGCCCCGCCCTCCATGCCGAGCAGCTCGCGGTACTTGGCCTTGAGGGTCATGCCGCACGAGGTCGAGTTCGCCACGACCACGCCGGGGTCCCCCGCCGCGCTTTCCAGGTTGGCCACCAGCTTGCCGGCGTAGCGGCGGGCGGCGTCGAAGTCGCCGTTGGAGATCAGCGGCAGGCCGCAGCACCCCTGGGAGGGGACGGTCACGGCCAGGCGGTTGCGCTCGAGCACCCGCACCACCGCGGCGCCGACGGCTGGCTCGAACTCCTCGACGGCGCAGCCGTGGAAGTACGCCACGGTGCGGCGCGCGTCCGGCGGGCGCGGGCGGCGCCGCGCCCACGCCTGGAAGCCGGTCGCCGAGAAGCGCGGCATCGGCGCGTCCCGGTGCACCCCGAGGGCGCGCTCGATCAGGATCCGTGCCGGCCGGCTGGCCATCACCGCGTTGGCGAGCGGGGCCACCGGGCGCGACAGGCGCCCCAGCAGGCGCGGGCGGCTGATCAGCCGGTCGCGCAGGGACAGGCCGCCGCGGTCCTCCACCAGCTTGGAGCGGGCAACGGCGTTGATCTCGGCGATCATCACCCCCTCGGGGCACGCCTGGGTGCACAGCCCGCAGCCGGAGCACCAGTCGAGCGAGGCGTCGGGCGAGCCGCCGCCGTCGAGGCCGGCGCGGAAGCGCTGCCCCTGCGGCCCCTCGTACTTGGGGCCGGGGAAGAGGTCGGTGACCGCCGAGACCGGGCAGACGGTGTTGCAGACGTTGCACTTGATGCACCGGTCGGCGGTCTGTTCGACGGGCAGCACGGCGCCCCCTCAGGCTCTCGGGACGGCTTGGTCGGTCCGGTCGGTCGCGCCGCTGCTGGCGGCGACGCGGGCCGCTGTGGCCAGCGCGACCCCCTCGCGCGAGCCTTCGACGGTGGGGTCGTGCCCGGCCAGCAGCCCGCCGACGCAGCGGAGGTTGGCGAGCAGTGGCGCACCGTCCTCGCCCACCGGCCGCAGCTCGGCGTCGACCCGGACGCCGGCGGCCCCGATCGGGTGGGCGGCGAGGAAGTGGCCGGCGACGAAGCCGGTGCGGCTCGGGAACCCGGCGACCGGCAGGCCCGCGACCACCTCGCGGAGGCTGCCGTCCCGGTTGGCCTCGATGCCGTGGCCGGCGACCCCGCCGGTGGCGAGCACCACCTCGTCGCAGCGGATCACCACCGGCCGGGCGGCACCCTCGCAGCGGACCGCGACCACCCGGTCGCCGTCGCGCTCGACGCCGTTCGCCGGGAAGCCGAGCTGCCAGCTGACGCCGAGCTCGTCCAGGCGCCGGCGATAGGCCGCGAAGAGGCGCAGGCCGGGGACGGAGGGCGGGGCGAGGGCCGCCTCGACCAGCGTCAGCCCGGCGCGGCGCTGCAGGTCGGCCCAGGGCTCGTGGCCGCGCGACAGGCCCAGCACGGCCGGCACCACCGCCACCTCCGCGCCGGCGGCCGCCTTGGCGAGAGCGGGCGCGAGGCGCTCGCGGAAGTCCTGGTCGTCGAAGGCGCGGGCCAGCTCGACGGCGGTGAAGGAGCGGCGGTGGCTCCACGGCGGCAGCTCGACCGTCGCGCTGGTGACGGTGTGCCCGGCCCGCTCCAGCCCCCGGGCGCAGAGGGCGGCCGAGAAGTCGCGGAAGCCGGCGATGCCGACGACGGCGACGCGGCCGCGCAGCTCGGCCGCTGCCGGGGCGGGCAGCAGGCAGGTGCGACGCAGGGTGCCGAGCGCGGTGACCTGGTCACGGTTGCGCGCCGGGTCGCCCTGGTGGTCGAGGCCGGCGGCGGCGGCGAAGCGGCGGAACCATTCCAGCCCGTCGCGCAGCGCCTCGACCCCGACCAGCCGGTACGGGTGGTCGGCGGCGAGCCCGGCCAGCTGCTCGACCGGCCCCTCGACCCGCCGGTCACCGACCCTGCCGAGCACGTCGACCGCGCCAGCCCCCCAGTGGGTGAAGCCGTTGCCGCGGGCGACCAGCCGGACCCCGCGGCCCGCCTCGGCCAGCCGCACGGCCGCGGCCAGGCCGGCCGGCCCGGCCCCGACCACCACCACCTCGGTCCGCAACTCACTCCCCCTTCGGGCTGACCTGGGCGCGGCCGTTGTCGTCGCCGACCAGGTCGTGGCCGACCGCTTCGGCCGGGTCGTCGCGCGCGTTCTGGGCCCAATCCAGCCCGCCGCTCCTCCAGGCGGACGCCTCGTCCTCCTGCTCAGCGTCGAGGTCGAAGATGCCGCGGTAGATGGCGTGGTTGAGGAGGGCCTGCCTGGCCTGGTCGCCCCAGAGGGAGGCGAGCTGCCCACGCCAGCGCTCCTGCAGGAAGCGCGCCAGCCCGCCGAGCGGGTCCTGGTCAGGCTCGGTGCCCACCTCGCAGACAGCGGCCGCGGCCCGCCAGGCGCAGAAGGCGGCCTGGCAGGGGCCGAAGCCGAGGCGCAGCTTGCGGCGCAGGTCCTCGAGCTCGACCAGCCCGCCGGCGACGGCCTCGCGCACCCGCTCGGTGGTGACCAGCTCGCACTCGCACAGCAAGGTGCCGTAGTCCTGCTCCCGCTCGACCGTGGCGAGGGGTCCGGCGAGCCGGTGGCTGCCGTGCTCGGCGCCAGGCAGGACCTGCTCGGCGGTGCGGCACGGCACCGTCACGCCCATGCGCTCGCCGAGCTGGTCGACCAGCCTCTCCGCCATCTGCCTGCAGGTGGTGAGCTTGCCGCCGACGATGCTGACCATGTTGGCCAGCCCGTCCCGCCCGGCGTGGTCGAGCACCGTGAAGGTGCGGCTCACCGCCCTGGTGTCGCCCGCGGAGGTCTCCTCCGGGGGGCCACCGCTTCGCTCCTCGAGCCCCCCGGACCCCCGGCCGTCGGCCTGCTGCGGCGGCTTGTACAGCGGGCGGGAGCCGGCGAAGGCGCGCAGCACCCGGCCGGTGCCGATGCTGGGGACCATCTGGGCGCACATGTCGACCATGCGGTCGACCTCGGCGGGGTCGACGCTCACGTCGTCGGGGTCCTCCACCTGCACCGAGGTGGTGCCGAGGATCGCCACCTCGTGCTGCGGCACGACGATGTCGCCGTCGGCCGGCTTGCGGCAGGCGTTCACCACCCCGCGGACGTAGCGGCTGGCCATCACGACCATCACGCCCTTGCCCGGGATCATCTCGATCGGCACCCCGGCGAGCGCGCCGACCCGGCCGGCCCAGGCCCCGGCGGCGTTCACCACCCACTCGCAGCCGATCAGCCGCTCCCCGCCGCCCGCCTGGTCGCGCACGCGGACGGCGGCGAGGCGGTCGCCGTCCCGCTCGAAGCCGACCACCGGGTGGCGCGGCAGGACGCGCGCGCCGTGCGCCTCGGCGTCGGCCACCATCGAGCGGATCAGCGCCCAGGAGTCGATGCCGCCGTCGGGCACGGCGTAGGCGGCCACGATCCCGTCGGCGAGCAGCGGCTCGCGCCGCCTGGCCTGCGCGGGCGACAGCTCCTCGACAGGGATGCCCGCCGCGGCGCAGCCGGCCACGAAGCGCTCCGCGTAGCTCGGGTCGTCGGAGGGCAGCAGCACGAACAGCCCGCCGAGGTCCTCGATGGTGTGCGGGGCGATGCGGCGCAGCACCATGTTCTCCTCGATGCACTCCCTGGCCGACTCCTCGTCCCTGACGGCGTAGCGCCCGCCGGAGTGGAGCAGCCCGTGCCAGCGTCCCGAGGTGCCCGTGCCGAGGTCGGAGCGCTCCACCAGGACCGCGTCGACGCCCCGCAGCGCGAGGTCGCGCAGGACCGCCACGCCGGTGACCCCCCCGCCGATCACGACGACCTGGGTGTCCAGGCTGGTCACGGCTCCGCCTTGCGGCGCACCGATGGGCTGCCCTTGATCCCGCCGCGGGCCGCGCCGTCCCATGGTGGGCCGGCCGCGGTGGGCGTGGCCGCGGCGATGGCGGGCAGCGGCCGCGTCACCAGCCCCTGGTCCACGTACCAGCGCACGGTCGCCTCCAGGGCGCGGCGCAGGGGCGTGTAGCGCAGGCCGAGCTCGCGCTCGGCGCGGGAGCCGTCGTAGAGGTGGGGGTGCCCCAGGGTGCGGACGCTCTCGCGGCAGATCCGGGGCTCGCGGCCGCGCCAGCGGCTGACCTGCTCCACCCCGGCGGCCAGCGTCATCGCCAGCCACAGCGGCAGGGTGCGGGGCCGGTCGCGAAGCCCGGCGATGCCGCCGATCAACTCGATCGCCTCCCGGTTGGAGACGGTCGCCGTGTTCAGCACGTAGCGCTGGCCGGGGGCGCCGGCGCGCTCGGCGAGCAGGTGGCCGGCGACGCAGTCCTCCGTGTAGCAGAGCCCGAAGCGGGCGGGCAGGTCGAACGGGAGCCGGCCGTTGAGGTAGTCGAGGAACACCTTGGCGGTGCCGGTGGTGCGGCCGGGGCCCTGCACCGAGCTGGGGTTGACCGAGACCACCTCGACGCCGTCGAAGCCGAGGGCGACCTGCTCGGCCTCGTACTTGGAGCGCGCGTAGTGGGAGGTGAGCTCGCCCGGGTCGGTGCTGGACTCGTCGACCATGCGGCTGCCGTCCCCGCCGAGGGTGGCCGCCGAGCTGGTGTAGACCACCCGCCGGACGCCCGCGCGGGCGGCGGCGGCGAGCACCCGCCTGGTGCCCTCCACGTTGACCCGGTACAGCGGCGCGGGGTCGGCCATGCACAACCGGTTCACGCCGGCCAGGTGGTAGAGCGCCTCGCAGCCGTCGGCGGCGCGGACCAGCGCCTCGTCGTCGCCGAGGGTGCCGAGGGCCAGCTCCACCCCGCCGACGGGGAGGCGCTCGCGGTCGGCGGGCTTGCGGACCAGCACCCGCACCGGCCGCCCCGCCTGCACCAGCCCGCGCAGGACGAGCCCACCGACGAAGCCGGTGGCGCCGGTCACCAGCACCCGGTCAGCCATCCGCCGCTCTGGTCATCCGCCCTCCCGCACCAGGTCACCGAAGCGAGAGAAATAGTCCAACGCCGAGGCTGCGCTGACAACGGCCACCAGCACCATGGCCCACTCGTCCAGCCACAGCTGGCCGAGGTGGACGTCGGGGCGGAGGATCGCCAGGGTGATGCCGACCACCTGCACGTTGAACTTGAGCTTGCCCCAGATCGAGGCGGAGATGACGACCGCCGAGGCGGCGGCGATGGCGCGCAGGCCGAGCACGGCCACCTCCCGCGCGATCACCACGAACGCCACCCAGACGTCGACCCTGCCGATCGCCAGCAGGCCCAGCAGGGCGCCCATGACCAGCAGCTTGTCGGCGGTGGTGTCGAGGAAGTTGCCGAGGGTGGTGACCTGCTGCCAGCGTCGCGCCAGGTAGCCGTCGATGAAGTCGGTCAGCGAGGCGACCAGGAAGACGAGGGCGGCGAGCACGCTCGCCTGCTGGTGTCCCTCCCCGACCAGCAGCCACATCAGCACCGGGATGAGCGCGATGCGTAGCAGCGTGATGCGGGTGGACAGTGTCAGTGTGGCCACTCGCCTCCCTCGCTCGCGGCAGCGCTACCAAGCCATCCTACGACCTGGACAGGGGTCCTTCCCATAGCGCCTCGGCCTCCGCGAGGTAGGCACCGGCCTGGACCTCGCGCCAGAAGGCGACCGCGACGTCGAGCTGGGCGCGGGCCTCGTCGGGCTTGCCGGCGTCGAGCAGGAGGCGGCCGGCCTGCAGCCGGGCAAGGGCCTCGTCGGGCCGCGAGCCGATCTCCGCGTAGAGGTCGGCGGCCAGGACAGGGTCGCCGGCCAGCAGCGCCCGCAGCGCGTCCAGCCAGCGCGAGGGCGCCAGGCCCTTGCCGTCGAGCGCCTCGGCCGGGTGGCCGAGCTCGATCAGGGTCAGGCCGAAGTCGGCCCCGAGGGTCACCTCCAGGAGCCCCGGGCGGAGCTGCTCCAGCAGCACGGTGGTCAGCGCGGCGGCCTCGTCGCGGCGGCCGGTGGCCAGCAGCACCCGGGCGCGGAAGGCGCGCGCCACCGCCGGGGTGTGGCCGTCGCCCCAGGCGTCGGCCATCGCCAGCGCCGCCTCGGAGTCGGCCACGGCCTCGTCCAGCTCGCCCCTGGCGAGGCGGACCAGGCCGCGCACCACCCTGGAAGGCACCTCCAGGTAGTGCGACCCCGCGCCCTTCGACCCATCCCCTCCCTTGGCCTTGGTGCGGGCCTCGAGCTGGTCCACCACGGCCACCACGTCGTCCCAGAGGCCCAGCCAGAACTCGCCGATCACGTTCTCGAAGCGCATCCAGCGCAGCAGCTGCGCCGAGCCGAGCCGGTCGGCCGCGTTGTGCCCGGCCATCACCGTGGCGGCGGCGCGCACCACGTCGCCGAGGCGGGCGTAGGCGTAGGCGAGGTGGAAGTAGCCGTAGATGGTCTCGGGCGAGCTGAGCCGGGCGAGCACCTCCATGCCGCCCTCCAGGTCCTCGACGCCGCCAGGGTCGCCGGCGTCGACCCTGGTGGTGCCGAGCGCGCACAGGGCGTGCGCCTCGAGGTCACGCAGGCGCAGCCGCTTGGCGATCGCCAGCGCCTCCCCGGCGGCCGCCAGCGCCTCGCCGGTACGGCCGACGACCATGCACTGCAGCGCGCAGACGTACAGGGTGGTGGCCTTGGAGCGGGACGGCTGCGCCTCCCTGACCAGGGCGAGCGCCCTGCCGAGGTGGTGCTTGAGCAGCTCCGGCTGGCCCCGGTCGAGCGCCCAGCGGGCGAGCAGCTCCTCTGCCTCCGCGGCGCGCGCCCGCGACCCGGCGGCGAGCAGCGCGTCCCTCGCGGCGACCAGGTCCGCGCCGGCGTCGCCGCCCCCGCCCGCCGCGGCCGGGTCCTCGCCCGCGTCCTCCGCGTAGAAGCGCGCCTTGGCCAGCCCGAAGGCCAGCTCGGGACGGTCCGGGTCGTCGTCGGGCCACAGCGCCAGCGCTTCCGCGTAGCGGCGCACCGCGCTGCCGAACACGCCCAGCGCCGCGGCATGTTCGCCCATGGCCCGCAGGGCGAGCCGCACCCGCGCGGCCACCTCGTCGCCGTCGGTCCCCTCGCGCATGGCGGCCTCGTAGTGGTGGACGAGCAGGTCGGCGTGGTCCTGCCGGTCGGAGCGCCCCTCGGTGAGCGCCTCGATCCAGGCGGCCGCGCGCCGGTGCCGCAGCGCCCGCTCGGCCTGGGGGAGCTGCCGATAGGCGACCTCGCGGACCAGCGCGTGCGGGAAGCGGTACTCGCGCTCCCCCGCCACCAGGGAACGACCCGCCCGGCGCACCAGCTCCCTGGCCTCGAGCCGTTCGAGCCGCGCCGCCAGCTCGGCGCGGTCCTCCCCGCCGAGCGCGGCCAGCGCCCCGGTCCAGCCGCGGCCCATCACCGCCAGGTCCCGCAGCACCGCCAGCTCGCCGGCCGGCAGCGCCCGCAGCCGCGCCGCCACCACCGCCTCGACCGAGCCGTCCCCGGGACCATCCTCCTCGCCCGCGGACCGGCGCTCGTGGAGCAGGAGGACCGCCTGCTCGGCGAGCAGCGGGTTGCCGCCGACCGCGGCGGCCAGCTCGGGGTCCGGCGGGGTCGGCAGCTCGCGGCGGGTCAGCAGCGCCTCGAGCAGCCGGGCCGTCCTGGCCTGGTCGAGCGGACCGAGCTCGACGGTGCCAGCGGTGCGCCGCCGCGCCTTCCAGTCCGGCCGGCGCTCGGCCAGCTCGGGCCGGGCGGTCGCCACCACCAGCACCGGGGTCGGGCCGGTCCGGTCCATCGTCTCCGCGTCCACCAGGCCGGCCAGGAAGTCGAGCAGGGCGTCGTCCGCCCACTGCAGGTCCTCGACCGCGAGCACCAGCGGGCGGCGGGCGGCCAGGCCGTAGAAGAAGCGCCGCCAGGCGGCGAACACCTCGCCGCGCTGGCCGGCATGAAGGGTGTCGGCGCCACCGAGGCCGACCAGGCGGCGCAGGTGCCCGAGCACCCAGGCCGCCTCCCGGCCGCTCCGGCTCGCGTCGCCGCCGCGGCGGGCGCCCGGCTCGTCGCCGACCGGGTCGCCGAGCGTCTCGGCGACCGCCCGGGCCAGCTTGCGCTCGGCCACCTCGCCCGGGTCGCTCTCCAGGATGCCGGCGCCACCCTTGACCATCTCCGCCAGGGCGGCGCAGGTCGCGCGCTGGCCGTAGGGCGGGGAGCCGCCCTGGTACCAGGCGACCCGCTCGTCACCGGCCTGGAGGGTGCGGCGCAGCTCGGCGAGCAGCCGGCTCTTGCCGACCCCCGGCGGGCCGGCGATCGTGACCAGGTGCGGGAGGCGCTGCCGGCGGGCGCGGTCGAACCAGTCCTGCAGCCTGGCCAGCTCGCGCTCGCGCCCGACCAGGCCGGTCTCCTCGTGGCCCGCCTCGGCCGCGGGCCACGGCTCGAGCGCGCTCCACACCGTCACCGGCTCGACCCGGCCCCGCACCGCCACCAGGCTGGCGGGCCCGTAGCCGACCGCGCGGGCGGTCGCCCGCTCGGTCGCCTCGGTGACCAGGACCGCGCCCGGTGGCGCGGCCTCCCGCAGCCGCTGGCAGAGGCTCACCGCCTCGCCGCCGACCCGCTCGGCGCTGGTTGGCTGAAGCGCGCCAGCCCCCTCGCCGGCCCGGCGCACCAGGACCTCGCCGGTGGCGACCACGGCCCGCAGCAGCGGCCGCGGCGGCGACGGCTCGCCGAAGCCCACCACCCCGGCCCCGGTCGCGCCCGCCTCCTGGCGAGCGAGCGCCGTCCGCGCGGCGAGGGCGGCCCTGACCGCTCGCTCCGCGGCGTCGGCGCTGGCCGGCGGCGTGGCGGCCCGGTCCTGGTCGAGGCCGAACAACGCCAGCACGGTGCCGCCGAGGACCCGCTCGACGGTGCCGCCGTGCAGCTCGATCTCGGTGCGGACCACGGTGAGGCGGGCGGCGAGCTGCCGCTCGTCCTCGCCCGCATCCTGCTCGCCGAGGCCGAGTCCCTGCAGCGCGCCGACCTCCGCCACGTCACAGGCGAGCACGGTGGCGAGCCCGCGCTCCGCGGCGGCCGGCTCCGTCGCTCCCGCCCCGCCCGTCGCCCGGACCAGGGCGAGCAGGTCGAGCGCCGGGTCGTGGGCGAGGATGGCCTGCTCGAGGCGCTGCAGGTTCTGGCTCGGCTCGACGCGCAGGCGGTCGGCCAGGGTGCGGCGGGCGACCCGGTAGGCGGCCAGGGCGTTGGCCTGCCTGTCCGAGCGGTATAGCGCCAGCATCAGCTGGGCGCGGAGCTGCTGGCGCAGCGGGTGCAGGCGGATCAGCGTCTCCAGCTCGGCGACCAGCTCGCGGTGGCGGCCGAGGGCGAGGTCGGCGTCGATGCGGTCCTCCGTGGCGACCAGCCGCGCCTCCTCGAGCTCGGCCAGGTCCGGCCAGGAGTAGCCGGCCTCGGCCAGGTCGCCGAGGGCGGGCCCGCGCCACTGCGCGAGCGCCTCGCGCAGGGTGCGGGCGGCACCACCGGGGTCGCCCTCGGCCAGCGCCCGCCGCCCCTGGGCGGCGAGGCGGGCGAAGCGGTGCGCGTCGACCTGGCCAGGGTCCAGCACCAGTAGGTAGCCAGGCTCGCGCGTCACCAGCACCACCAGGGGCGAGCCCTCCGCCCGGCCGCCGCCGAGCACCCGCCGCAGCGCCACGACGTGGCCCTGCAGGAGCTGGTCGGCGTCGGCCGGCGGGCGCTCACCCCAGAGGACGGCGACCAGCAGCTCGGTGGGGACGACCTGGTTGGGGTGGAGCAGGAGGAGCCCCAGCACGGCCCGCTGGCGCGCGCTACCGAGCGACAGGGCGCGGCCCCCGCGCCAGGCCTCCAGCGACCCGAGGACCAGGAACTCCACCATCGTGCACCTTCACCAACCCGAGTCCGAAGCGGAAGAATCTACCAATACCACGCACATCGTCTCGACGGACTCGGGTCAATCACCTAGTACGTCACCATTTCGTCGGGCCTCGGTTCCAGCCAGTCGCCGCTAGGGACGCGGTTGGCCTCGCCGAGGCCGCGCCTGGCGAGGGCGCCGGCCTGGTAGACCCAGGCGGTGGTGGCGACGGTGCGGCCGTCGTCGCCGCGGTAGGTGACCGCCCGCTCCACCCGGACGTAGAGGCTGCCGGCCGGATCGGCGGGGCGGTAGCCCTCGAAGCGGTCGAGGGTGCGCAGCACCGACTCGTGGCAGCCGGGGACGAGGCCGAGCAGCTCGCCGAGCACCTGGCCACCGTCGTCCACTTCCGCCACGAATGGGAGGCCGGCCACCAGCAGCTGGTGGTTCGGCAGGACGGCCGGCCGCTGCCATGCCACCGCGCCGTCGAGCAGCCTGGCGTGGTTGGGCTGCCCCGGCCGCAGGGTGCCGTAGACGAACAGGCGCTCCACGCGAGTGCAGTCCCCAGCTGTTCGGTTCCCCTTGCCGAGCCCAACGGTAGCAAGCCGGATGGGAAGGCACGAATCGCAGGGTCGGCCGCTACAGCCCGAGCCGGTCGAGGTCCTTGGCGGCCGCGCGGGCGGCGGAGCGGGCCGAGGCGGCGTCAGGGGCGGACAGGGCCAACTCGGCGAGGGCGCGGCACTCGGCGAGGGTGTGCCGCGCCAGCAGCAGGCGGACGTCGGAAATGGCCCCCGCCGCCATCGACAGGCTGGTCACGCCGAGGCCGACCAGGACGAGGGCGAGCACCGGGTCGGCGGCGGCCTCGCCGCAGACGCCGACCGGGCGCCCCGCCGCCAGGCCCGCCTCCCCCACCCGGCCGACGAGCTGCAGCAGCACCGGCTGCCAGGGGTCCTGGAACCCACCGAGGCCGCCGGCCTGGCGGTCGGCGGCGAAGGCGTACTGCGCCAGGTCGTTGGTGCCGATGCTGACGAAGTCGACCTCCGCCAGGACCGCCGGGGCGGCCAGGGCGGCGGCGGGCACCTCGACCATCACGCCCACCTTGGCGACGCGATCGCCCAGGCGGCGGGCCTGCTCGCGGAACCAGGCGGCCTCTTCGGGGACGGCGACCATCGGCGCCATCACCCAGACCTCGGCCCCGCCGGCGGCGGCCGCCTGGCCGATCGCGTCGAGCTGGTCGGCGAGGACCTCGGGGGCGTGCCGCAGGGCGCGCAGGCCGCGCTCGCCCAGGGCCGGGTTCGGCTCGCCGGTCAGGCCGAGGAAGTGGAGCGGCTTGTCGGCGCCGGCGTCGAGGGTGCGGACCACAACCTTGCCGCCGGGGAAGGCGGCGAACACGGCCGCGTACGCGCCGCGCTGCTCGTCCACGGACGGTGGCGTGGGCCGGTCGAGGTAGAGGAACTCGGTGCGCAGCAGCCCGACGCCCTCGGCGCCGGCGGCGGCCGCCGCCGCCGCGTCCTGCGGGCCGCCGAGGTTGGCCAGCAGGTCGACCCGGTGGCCGTCGGCGGTCGCCCCGTGGCCGCCGGCCTCGCGCGATTCAGGCACCTGTGC